>JANNPG010000398.1:0-2053 GCA_031399805.1 Betaproteobacteria bacterium
CGACCGCATACGCACGCTGGTGCCGGCCATGCTCAAGGTCACGGGCAAGGTGCCGCTCGAACTGCACAGCCACTGCATGACGGGGCTTGCGCCGCTGGTTTACCTCGAAGGCGTCAAGCTCGGCGTGACGCAGATTCAGACCTCCATCGCCCCGCTCGCCAACGGGCCCGCGCAACCGGCGACACAGACGGTGGTGCGCAACCTGCGCAGCATGGGTTACGACATCAAGATCGACGACCGGCTCGTCGACGAGGTAGGCGCACACTTTCGCGCCGTCGCGCAACAGGAGAATCTGCCCCTCGGCGTGCCGATGGAATACGACCAGTTTCATTACGAGCACCAGCTGCCGGGCGGCATGCTCACCAACATGAAGTTCCAGCTGCAGCAGGCAGGCCTCTTGCACAAATTCGGCGAAGTACTGGCGGAGACCGCGCGCGTTTTCACCGAACTCGGCTGGCCGGCGATGGTGACGCCCTTCTCCCAGCTGGTCGGCACGCAGGCGGTACTCAACGTGATGCAGGGCGAGCGCTACAAAACGGTGCCCGACGAGGTCAAAAAATACGCGCTCGGCTACTACGGCAAGCCGCTGGCGCCGGTGGAGCCCAACGTCTTCGATCGCATCGTCGCCAACGGTTCGCCGAAAATAGCGCTCACGCCGCAGCCGCTGGCGCCGGCGGTGCCCGCCCTGCGCAAAAAATACCCGGGCATCAGCGACGAAGAGCGGCTCCTGCGTCATCTCTACGCGGGGTCGCAGGTCGACGACATGCGGGCGGCGGGACCGCTGCAAACCCGCTATTATTTCGACAAACCGGTCGTGCGCCTGTTGAAAGAACTCGCCAAACGGCCGCGCGCCGGCCGCGTTTACGTGGAAAAAGGAGATTTGCGGCTCGAACTGACCACGCCTGCGTGAACGCACCGTTGCAGGCGGCGCGTGGTGTATGTAATATCGCGCACCGACGCACGACTAACCAGCGCTGCACGCGAGGCCAACCAACCCGCACGAGGCAGACCATGCCCGACAAAATCGTCAAATCCGAGCAGGAATGGCAAAAACTTCTGACGCGCGAACAGTTTCACGTCGCGCGCGAAAAAGGCACCGAGCCCGCGTTCACCGGCGCCTACTGGGACCATCACGATCAAGGCGTCTACCGCTGCATCTGCTGCGGCAACGAACTCTTCCGCTCCGCTCACAAATTCGACTCCGGCACCGGGTGGCCGAGCTTCTGGCAGGCGGCGGTGACCGACAACGTCGGCACCGAGGAGGACAGCGGATTTTTCATGCGCCGCACCGAAGCGGTGTGCAAGCGCTGCGACGCGCACCTCGGGCATGTCTTCGACGACGGCCCGCAACCCACCGGGCTGCGCTACTGCATCAACTCGGCGTCGCTCAAATTCGAAAAGGGCTGACCGCCGCGGGGCGGCGCGCCGCCGCTCGCCGCATGGACAAGCGGGCGCCAACCCCCGATAATTAGCGCCTTATGAAATTCCTGTTCGATCTCTTTCCGGTCATCCTGTTTTTTGTCGCGTTCAAATTCCTCGGCATCTATGCCGCCACGGCGGTCGCCATGGGCGCGACCTTCGTGCAAATCGGCTGGGTGTGGTTCCGCCACCGCAAAGTCGACACCATGCTGTGGGTAAGCCTCGCCGTGATCGTCGTCTTCGGCAGCGCGACCCTGCTGCTGCACGACGAAACCTTCATCAAGTGGAAACCGACGGTGTTGTACTGGCTGTTTGGCGTAATTTTGCTGGTCGCGCAATTCGCGTTTCGCAAAAACCTGATCCGGGCAATGATGGGGAAGCAAATGACGTTGCCGGATGCGGTTTGGGACAACATGCTGTTGAGCTGGGCCGGATTTTTTGCGGCCATGGGCGTATTGAACCTTTACGTGGCGTTCAATTATTCGACCGATGCATGGGTCAACTTCAAACTGTTCGGTCGCGGATGGATCCCCAGTGCGGGTCGAGGGTCGCGCGCGCATCGACCTCGAGGGCCGCGAGCCGCTCGGCCACGGCGACCGGCGCGGGCGACTTCGTGTCGAGCCGGACGCCGAGG
>JANNPG010000424.1:0-3384 GCA_031399805.1 Betaproteobacteria bacterium
CGCCCATCTGCTTGAAGGTATCAAGGCAGCCGCGAACTCTCGCGACGTGCCGTACCAATCGCTGATCAAAGTCTGGTTGCAGGAAAAACTGCAATAACGCCCGCCGCGTTGATCGGCACGCCGTGTCCGTTCCGATGCGGCGACGCAAGCCGGCCGTCGTTAAGCACTCCGGAAATGGTTGATAAGCCATTTCCGCTCGACGCTCCCGTCTCCCCCCGGGACTCGTTACAGCACCCCCTTGAGGGGTGGAAAGGTTGGGGATGAGGGATCGGGCGGCGTCAAGCCTGTTGACGTAGCCCGACACCTGTCCGGTCTTGCGCTTCACTCGATCACCCTGTCGGCGCTGATCAGGAGCGATTGCGGAATGGTGAGACCCAACGCCTTCGCGGTCTTGCCGTTGATGAACAGTTCGAATGTCGTGGGTTGCTCGACCGGCAGATCGCCGGGCTTGGCGCCTTTGAGGATTTTGTCCACATACGTTGCCGCACGCCGATAAATGTCGTTAGCGTTTGAACCGTAGCCCATCAGAAAGCCCGCCTCTGCATATTCCCGCCTCGCCGATATGGATGGCAGGCGATATTTCGCCGCCAGTTCCGCGATCTGGCGTCGTTGCTGGATAAAAAACGAGTCAGATGCCACGATGACGGCCCCGGCGTTCTCCCGGGCCATCACGGCAAATGCGTTCTCAATCTCCTGCGGGGTCCGCGCTTCCACGGGCACGATTTTTATGCCGACCCGCTGCGCCGCGGCCTGTACGCTCTTTTGTGTCTTAGTATGCGTCGAGTTGTCCGGGTTAACCATTACGGCCACACGGGACAACTTTGGCACCATGCTGAGCAGCATCTCCAGGTGCTTGGGGCCGAACTCGCCACTGATGCTCGAAAGTCCGGTGATATTGCCTCCGGGCCGCGCCAGGCTTTTAACGAAGCCGCTGCCGACCGGGTCGCTGGCGTTTGCCATGACGATGGGAATGGTGGTGGTTACTTTCTGCGCAGAGCTGGTGGCGGCCGTCCCTGCCGTCACGATGACGTCCACTTTGAGATTTACCAACTCCGTCGCGAAACCTGGAAGGCGCTCGGACTTGCCGTCGGCAAAGCGCCACTCGATCGCGAGGTTCTTCCCCTCGACATGGCCGAGTTCGCGCATTCCCTCCAGAAATGTACTGTAGCGGCCGGTATCCACTGCAGATTGGCGCGACAGTAAGTAGAGAAAACCGATACGCCAGACTTTGCCTTGCTGTTGCGCTAAGGCGCCGAGCGGTGCTGCGAGTAAGCCCGCGCCAAGCGCAACAAGAAGTTTGCGGCGATTGTTCATTTGATCTCCTTACGGCGGACCTTCACAATGCGCCGCGTTGAACGGCTCATCGTGTCGGTTCCAGCGCGCCGGCGCGAGCCGGCAGCTTGCTGTCCGATCTCGCGCACTATTCGATCACCTTACCGGGAGAAAAACAATGTGATACACTTGTCATACATTCTTGAATCCCGAAGGAGCCCGGCCATGCCCATTTCCGTGCGCTTGCAGCCCGATCTTGAACAACTGCTCGACAAAGCCAGCCGGCGCAATCGCAAGAGCCGCTCGGCCGTGATTCATGATGCGCTGACCGCCTTCCTGAAACCGCAGCATCCGAAGCTCGGGGCCGCGATCCGGCACGCGCTTGCCATAACGCCCCGGGGGTTCGGCATCGGGCGGGAACAGCCGCGAGCCGCCGATAAGCGCGACTGGAAGCGCTGATGCGCTACATGCTGGACACCAATATCCTGGTGTATGTTCTCAACGCGCGTCCTCATCATCAAGCGGTTCTCGACCGCTTCGACCGCGAAGCGCCGCGCGACATGGTGGTGTCCTCGATCACATTGGCTGAACTGCGCTTCGGCATTGAGAAAAGCGGGCAGCGCGAAACGAGCCGCAGGGTTCTGCAACACGTGCTCAACGCGCTCAATGTAGTCCCATTTGATGCGAAGGCCGCGGAGACGTACGGATCGGTGCGCGCCAGCCTCGAGGCGGAAGGCAAGCCTATCGGTCCGCTCGATACGCTGATCGCCGCGCATGCGTTGAGCCTTGACCTGACGCTGGTAACGAACAACGTACGGGAGTTCTCCAAGGTGCGCCGCCTGCGCGTGGAGAACTGGGTAACTAAATAGCTCAGAAGCGGTCTCAAAAATCCGTTCGTCCTGATGTATAGAAGGGCGAAACCCGTTCTTGGCTCGGATGCGCGTCGGCCATTCATGCTTCGATACCTCAGCACGAACAGCCTCAACGGATTTTTGAGACCGCTTCTCAGTCACTCGATCACCTTGTCCGCGCTGATCAGGAGCGACTGCGGAATCTTGAGGCCCAATGCTTTCGCGGTCTTGCCGTTGATGATCAATTCAAATTTCGTGGGTTGCTCCACCGGCAGGTCACCGGGCTTCGCACCCTTGAAAATCTTGTCCACGTACGTTGCCGCACGTCGATACATTTCGTTCATGCTTGACCCGTAGCCCATCAGGCCGCCGGCTTCTACATATTCCAGAAGCGCCGATATGGACGGCAGCCGATGTTTCGCCGCCAGTTCTGCGACATGGCGTCGTTGATCGAAGAAAAGCGCGTCCCGCGGCACAATGACCGCCCCGGTTTTTTCCCGGGCCATTGCGGAAAATGCTTTCTCGATCTCCGGCGCAGTCCGTACTTCCACTGGCAGAATCTTTACGCTCCTCTTCTGTGCTGCGGCCTGAACGCTCTTCAGAATCGAGGCATGGGACGAGTTGGCTGGATTTACCAGAACAGCCACACGGGAAAGTTTGGGCACGATGCTGAGCAGCATCTCCAGGAGCTTGGGGCTGAATTCGAGAGAGATGTTTGATAGCCCCGTAATGTTCCCGGCGGGTCGCGCCAGGCTTTTGACGAAACCGAGGCCAACCGGGTCACTGACGTTTACCATAAGGATGGGAATCGTGGTGGTCGATTTCTGCGCCGCGCTGATGGCGGGCGACCCTGAGGCGACGATTATGTCCACTTTCAGTTGCACCAATTCCGCCGCCTGTTCCGGAAGGCGCGCGTAATTGCCGTCCGCAAAGCGCCACTCGATCACCAGGTTCTTGCCCTCGACATAGCCAAGTTCGCGCATGCTCCGCACGATTGCGCCGAATTCATCGGAGTCGAGAGTTTCCTGGCGATTACGTGCTATTAGGAAACCAACGCGCCAGACTTTCGTCGCCGGCTGGGCGAGAGGCGTTAGGGGTGAGGCGAGCGCGGACGCGCCGAGAGCCAGGAGCAGTTTGCGCCGGTTATTCATTTGCACCCCTCATTGCTGAGCAGAAACTCACGCCGCGTTGAGCGGCACGGCGTGTCCGCTCCAACGCGGCGACGCAAGCCGGCATTTACATGGCCGGTCTTGCGCTTCAT
>JANNPG010000472.1:0-1902 GCA_031399805.1 Betaproteobacteria bacterium
CAGCGCGCTGGACTGCAAGCTCGATGCGGCGCACCTAACCGAGCTCGATCAACTGTTCCCGCCGCCGCGCGGGCCGCGCGCGCTGGAAATGCTTTAACATCCGCGGCGCCGGCTGAAAATCCAGGATCCTCGTCACGGTAACGCTTTGTATAGCGCGTGCATGCGGTTGAACGTATGCGGACGGATTCTGGGCTTCCATTCGCCGGTATCGGACGCGGCAACCCACGCCGGCCCCTGCGGCACATCGGGTGTAGCGACGCGATACAACGCCGCGTACTTCGGCACCCCGGCAACCGGCTTTTCGAGCACGTAGCGCCTGACCTCGAGCACGCCCGGAACCTTGGTTATTTCGGGGATGTGCTGGGTATCGTATATGCGGTTGAAGTCGGCTTCGAGCTCGGGCGGTACATCCATTTGCACGAGATACAGATATTCGCTCATGGCACAACCTTTCTTGTAAATGCGTCGAATCCTCGTCGTGACCGTCTGATAGTCGTCAGTTTATTCCGGCTTTCGCCGCCGCGCCTGCCGCTAAATTTCCCCCTCCCATTGGCCCCGGGAGCGCCGCTAACGATCTATGGATAGGCACCGGCTACATGGCCCATATTTTGCTGAGATTCTCCCTGAATATGCAACAACGACTGCACTGGCCGCAGCGTGAACGGCGATCAAGAACAAGCAATACCGCATGGAGCCATTGATGCTTGAAGTTGACCTCAACGACCCGGATACAAATGTGGAGCGCTCCATCACGGAGAGCTGCGCCAAGTACGGCCGCGTGACATCGGTCAAGGTGCACCGGGAGCCCTCGCCCTTTGCGCTGATCGAAATGGCCCAACGCGAGCAGACCTACGAAGTGGCGGTCGAATACGGCGGCTCGGCGTTCGGCACCTCGGCGCTCATACACCTCGCGCCTAAGTCTAACTAGTCCTGCTGGAATTGCCGCACGGCGCTGCCCACCGCGCCGGGGCGGCGCGCGGCACGGGGAGGTTTCCCGGCCAACCTCTTATCCGCTATTATCGCGTCATCGACAACTTAGAGTCGGTAACAGCGCATGCGCGCTGCATTCTGTCAGGCGCCCCGAACATGCTCACACGTCACGCCGGCTTTACGATGGTGGAAATGATGGTGGTAGTCGCCATCGTCGCCATCCTCGCGCTGATGGCGGCACCGAGCTTTCAGGACCAGATCATCCGGGACCAGATCAACAATGCGCTGCCTCTCGCCGACATCGCAAAAACACCCAATGCCGCGGCGTGGGCCTTCTTGCAGACGTTTCCGCCCGACAACGCGAGCGCCGGATTGCCCGCCGACGACAAGATTGTCAACAACGCCATCAGTTCGGTGTCGGTTCAAAACGGGGCTATACATATCACGTTCGGTAACCGCGCGAACGGCGTCATCACCGGCAAGATCCTGTCGCTGCGTGCGGCGGTGGTGGAAGACGCGCCCATTGTGCCGGTGACCTGGGTGTGCGGTTACGCCGAAGCGCCCGACAAGATGACTATCCGCGGCCAGAACCAGACCAATATCCCCGCGAATTTCCTGCCGTTCGCTTGCCGCGCGCGTCTCGCCAAAAAATAGCGCCTGTGCAGCAGTAACGAAAATTCCCGGGATGCCGGATACCGCGCGCGCCCTGTCGCAGGCCTGGTCTAAAATAGCGCCATGCCCGGCGTCGAAATCTTCAGCCTTATCTTGCTTGCGGCGATCGCATGGCTGTGGCTTGACAGCCTGAAGGCTCGCGAGATTGCGGTGCGCGCCGCGCGCGCCGCGTGCACCGCGGACGGGTTGATGCTGCTCGACGACACCGTAGCGATCGCCAATCTGAAACCTACGCGCGACCACGATGGCCGCGTCAAGCTGCAACGCGCGTACGATTTCGAGTACAGCGACACCGGCAAC
>JANNPG010000476.1:0-6354 GCA_031399805.1 Betaproteobacteria bacterium
TTATTTTTAATCAATTTCTGGTGTTATTTGTGCAAAATGCTCCCGAATGTATGCGAGCGCTAACTTGCCAAATTAGTAATTTCTTCAAGGCTCTACACATGATTTGCAACTCCCGCTTACATTGCAGGTGTAACGCGGAGACTCTTATGTATACGGCCAAAATTGTAAAACATATAGTAGATCGCAAGCGCGTACTCGTGGTTCGCCACCTTTTTTTGACCCCGTTAATAAGACACGGCGCGCTCAAAAACCAAGTGCAACGTTTCTCGGGGAAAATGTTGCATGGGAAAAAACTACTGTCAGTTGAGCGTTGAAGAGCGAACGATGATCCAGACTCAGTTGGAACATGACGCGCTACTCAGGCGCGCGTCATTTCAGCCAACGACTCGCCCTCATGTCGTCACGCGCCCGCAATTGCCGCACCAGATTATTCAGCGGCGCCGCCGGCAACTACTTAAATCCAGTACGCGGTGCGCGTCATCACGCGCGAGCCGAGGCGCATCGCCTGTTTGACGGACTCCGGCAATTCGGCGGCGCCATGCTCGACGGCGGTGCGCGCGTGGCGCGCTTCGTCGCTTTTCATCTGATCAACTATCGCGCGGCTTTTTTCGTCCTGCGCGGGCAGGCGGTCGAGATGGCTGTCGAGGTGGCCTTCGACCTGGCGCTCGGTCTCGGCGAGAAAACCCAGACTCCACTTGTCGCCGAGCAAGCCGGCCGCGGCGCCCAGTGCGAAGGAACCCGCATACCACAGCGGATTGAACACGCTCACGCGCCCGCCGAGTGCGGTTATGCGTTGCGCGGTCCATGCGAGGTGGTCAGTTTCTTCCGCCGCGGCCTGCTCGAGCGCGGCGCGCGCCGCCGGTTCGCGCGCGGTCAGTGCCTGTCCCTGGTACAACGCCTGCGCACATATTTCGCCACTGTGATTGACGCGCATCAGCGATGCGGCGAGTTGGCGCTCGGCCGCGGTCAAGTCGGTTTCGGCTGTGTTCTCGCCGGGAACCGGCCGCGCGCTGTGCGCGGGCGCGAGTAACGTACGTAGCCCGTTGTCGAAAGCCACGATAAGGCGGTCGAGGTTCAGCATGGGGTTTCCTTTCAGGAGTGTTTGAACAGGCGCGCAAGTTCGGCGCCGGGATCGTCCGCGCGCATGAATGCCTCGCCAACCAGAAAACAATTGACGTGGTGCTCGCGCATGAGGCCCACGTCGGCGGGCTTGAAGATGCCGCTTTCGGTGACCACCATGCGATCGGCCGGGATCCGCTCGAGCAGCCCGAGTGTCACGTCGAGCCGCGTTTCAAACGTGCGCAAATTGCGGTTGTTGATGCCGATCAGCGGCGTTTTCAATTCGAGCGCGCGATCGAGTTCATCCGCGTCATGCACTTCCACCAGCACCGACATGCCCAGAGCTGCCGCGGCCGATTCCAGTTCGCGCATGCGCGCCGGTTTCAATACCGCGACGATCAGCAGAATGCAGTCGGCGCCCATCGCGCGCGCCTCGTACACCTGATACGACTCAAGCATGAAGTCCTTGCGCAATACCGGCAGGCTGCAGGCGGCGCGCGCGAGCACCAGGTTTTCGGCGCTGCCCTGGAAAAACTGCGCGTCGGTCAGCACCGACAGGCACGCCGCGCCATGCCGCGCGTAGCTCGCCGCGATCGCGGCCGGATCGAAATTTTCGCGCAGCACGCCGCGGCTCGGGCTTGCCTTTTTGATTTCGGCGATAACGGCCGGCGCGCCGGCGGCGGCTTTCGCGCGCAGCGCGCCGATGAAATCACGCGGCGCAGCGCTCGCCGCGGCCGCGGCGCGCAGCGCCGGAAATGGCCGGGCGCTCTTGGCGGCGGCGATTTCCCTGGCCTTGACCGCGACTATGCGTTGCAGAATATCCGACATCGTGATCTTTAGGGTTCGCCCTCTTGTTCGGATATTTCCTGGCGCGGAGCGCGGGTGAACTTGACGAACTGATCGAGCTTTTTGCGCGCCGCGCCGCTCGCCATGACGGCAAGCGCTATCCTTACGCCGCCGGCGTGCGTGTCGGCCAGCCCCGCGACATAAATGCCGGCGCCGGCGTTGAGCGCGACGATGTCGCGCGCGGCGCCGTCTCTGTTTTCGAGTGCTTCAAGCAACATCGCTTTCGATTGTTCGGCGCCGTCGACGCGGATGGCCGCCGCAGCGTGGGTGTCGAGCCCGAAGTCCGCGGGCTTGATCTGGTATTCGCGCACCGCGTTGTCCTTCAACTCGCCGATCAGGGTGGGGCCGGCGACTGAAATCTCGTCGAGGCTTTCGAGCCCGTGGCAGACCATCACGTGCCGGCTGCCCAGCCGCTGCAGCACATGCGCCTGGATGCCGACCAGGTCGGGATGAAACACGCCCATGACCTGGTTCTTCGCGCCCGCCGGATTGGTCAGCGGACCGAGGATGTTGAATATCGTGCGCACGCCGAGTTCCTTGCGCACCGGCGCCGCGTGTTTCATGGCGCCGTGATGGTTGGGCGCGAACATGAAGCCGACGCCGGTTTCGTTGATCGACCGCGCAACTTCCTCGGGTTTGAGGTTGATGTTGGCGCCGAGCGCCTCCAATACGTCGGCGCTGCCCGACTTGCTCGACACCGAGCGACCGCCGTGCTTCGCGACTTTCGCGCCCGCCGCCGCGGCGACGAACGCGGCCGCGGTCGAGATGTTGAAGCTATGCGCGGAATCACCACCCGTGCCGCACGTGTCGACCAGGCGGTCGTCGCCGCCGGCCGGCACTTTGGTCGCGAATTCGCGCATCACTTGTGCTGCGGCGGCGATCTCGCCGATAGTCTCCTTCTTGACGCGCAAGCCGGTGATGATGGCCGCGACCAGCGTCGGCGACACTTCGCCGCTCATGATCTGCCGCATCAGCGACAGCATCTCTTCATGAAATATTTCGCGATGCTCGATAATGCGCGCCAGCGCCGCCTGCGGTGTCATGTTTTGTCTCCCTGCAGAAAATTGGCGAGCAGCGCGTGGCCGCTCTCGGTGAGTATGGCCTCCGGATGAAACTGCACGCCTTCGACCGCCAGTGTGCGGTGCCTGACCCCCATGATCTCGCCGTCATCGGTCCACGCCGTGACTTCCAGGCAAGCCGGCAGGCTCGCGCGCTCGATAACGAGCGAATGGTAGCGCGTCGCCTGCAGCGGATTCGGCAGGTTGCGGAAGACGCTGTCCGAGTTGTGCCGGATCGCGGAAGTCTTGCCGTGCATCACCTGTTTGGCGTGCACGATTTTCCCGCCGAAGGCCTGGCCTATCGCCTGATGGCCGAGGCACACGCCGAGTATCGGCACCTTGCCGGCGAACGCTTTGATGAGCGGCACCGAAATCCCCGCTTCGTTCGGCGTGCACGGTCCGGGCGAAATCACGACGTGGCGCGGCTTCAATGCGGCGATCGCGTCGAGCGTAATCTCGTCATTGCGGTAAACGGCGACGTCCTGCTCGAGCTCGCCGAAATACTGCACGAGGTTGTAGGTGAAAGAATCGTAATTGTCGATCATCAAAAGCATAATCAGCCTGTCCCATCGATGGATTTGTATGCAATGTGGCGGCTACCGCTTCGACCCCCTCGTGATCGCGCGCATACCCGGATGGCGCGGGCGCAGAACCGGGATGCTGCTTAAACGAGATGGCCGCCCGTTAATTCAGGACGTGGCGGGCCAGCACCATCGGGCGGGCGGGGTAATGCGGTGCGGCAGAGAGGGATCGTGTGCCATGGGCAAAAGTGTAACGCAAATCGCCGGTGCGAATCTAGCGCGGCGTGCGTTCCTGCCGTTTGAGCGCGTCGATTGAGCATGAAGGCGATAGCCCCGGGACGGGTCGACGCGGCAATTGTCCGAAACGAGTCGGCCCTTATAGGGCTATTGCGTAAAACACCAAGGCTTCGCCAGCGCACGCCGGGACTGACGCTGCCCCCCTGCCAGTGCTTAGATTGTCATTGTCGATCTGCCGATCGATATCCCGCGCTGCCGAACAGGGCAGATTGTCGAACTCAATGACGTGAATCACCGACACAGAAAATGGGGACGGCAAAGCAGCCGCGATAAATGCCGCGACAACGTTGGAACTACCGACCACACTATCGGCAGCCTTCACCCAGACACGACCTCCAAACCGGGTGAGAAAAACGCTCACGCCCGAATCCGTATCCACCTTGTTGACCATACCGGCCTTAAACAAGACTTCAGGCACGCATTGCACTTCGGCGGGCACCCCCAGCGAGCCGGCAGCATTTCCTCCGCTATCAATAAGACCGTTTCCATCGCCTTTTTGAGTTCCGGTCCGGCACGCTTCGGTTACGCCGGAAATTTCGGGCGTTGTTGCGTTGATCGGAAAGTCTCCGGGAAACATGTGGTAGCGCTGCTTGAAGTTATTTACCGCAGTGGACAAATCCTGGGCGATTGTAATGACATCTTGTATCCTGGCGCCCCTTATGACACTCCCGCCCTTGAGCACGGCAGCCAGCAGCAGACTGGCAACCAGGATCACAATAGCAAGTTCCATCAGAGTAAAACCCCGCTTGTGGCCCATGCCGATCAATCGCCTTTATGCTGCTGTTCGATGAAAAGGTCTATCGCCAAAACGATGCAATAGGATTCGACGAGTTGCTATATGAAACCCGCAACACGGAGCAGAATGCTTCTTAGTTCACCAACCGTCATAGCTCTTGGAGTGGCCCCCGGGGCCGAGAGCGTATAAGCGATAGTAGTGCTGGGCGTAGGGAATGCAGAATCAATGGCGCTACTACCTCCTACGGTATAGAGGACTCCATACGTCAGCACGTCAGAAGGAAACGCGGTAAATGTTGCTGGCAAGGCGTAGTAATAGCCTGTAGCACAGAAGGCGGGGCTTGGGCCGACGCCACAAGCCCACCGACTTCCTGCGATGGCTCCCAATATTATGTCATTCGCTTTGGCCAACGCCCAGTCCGGACTGCCTTGAAGCGAACCACTGGCGATAAGCGGAGCCGTAAGTTCGGCTTCGCTAATAGTCAACACGACATCATCGAATGTATCAGTGGCATCACCCTTGAAAATCCTGAACACATTCCATGCACAATAAGCTGGAATGCCCGCAGGAACCAAGTTCGGAGAGGAATTCTGAGTTTCATCGCTAGGTCCCACTGGGCCGACGTTTGCGTTTCCACTAACGTTGGTTGCATAAAACCCATTCTTACCATGCGACATAAGCGCAACAACGGGCCCGCTGTTGGAGGGCGCGGTTCCATTACAGGGATCCAAAACCAAAACCGGCGCACCCGATATTCTTGCATAAACGGCGATAACCCCGGTGGATACTTTTGGAACAAAAGCAGCATTCGCATCGAAAACAATGGAGGGAATTGCATTACTCGTTGTCGGCGACGCGGGCGAACCATACGTAAACCGCCAGTTCGGCGACACGATATACCGGATGTAATTTTCCCAACCATCGAGCGCGGCTGAACGCTCAAGGCCGAGATCGGCATAAGGAACACCGCCAAAGTTTTGCAGCGTGGCGCCTAATCCGCAACGGTACGGAGAGCTCGTCTCTCGGTCCTCTAGTCCGTTTCTGTCGAGATCGGGGCACGGCAATCGCTTGTTCTTGCCCAGATACGAAATCAGCGCCCGCTTGATCGCCTCTTGCTTCTTTTGAGTGACATCAAGCTGCGCGGCTTCAAGACGGGATCTGACCATCGATATGCCGGCAGTGAGCAATATCGCAGCGATGAGCACGACTACCGCCATCTCGACAAGGGTAAATCCGGCTGCGCGCCTCGCTCGCGGCAACGGCAAGGGGGGCAATAACGATAGGGGCATCATTGATCTCCAACCGACGTTGGCGCGTGCTCTACGCCTGAGTTTTCAACCTGCGAGGTGAGCGCTCTCAGACCCGCCGTCAATAAAACCGCGCCGATTAAGCGGACGATAGAAAGCTCGATCAACGAAAACCCGCGTGTCGGCGTCATGTGGCTGATTCTTCTACGAGATAGACAATGAATAATACGCCGTTAAGGAAACTCTGAACAAGTCTGAATTCGCCCTTCCGGCGCACGCCGGTCGTCATTCGAGCCTGCTGTCGAGGCCGGCTTCGGCCATTTCCGCTGCGCGCAGGAGCGCTTGCGCTTTGCTCTGCGTTTCCTGCCATTCGGCTTGCGGCACCGAGTCGGCGACCACGCCGCCGCCGGCCTGCACGTGCAGCATGCCGTCCTTCACGACCGCGGTGCGCAATGCGATCGCCACGTCCATGTCGCCGTTGAAACCGAGATAGCCGACCGCGCCGGCGTAAACGCCGCGCTTGACCGGCTCGAGTTCATCGATGATTTCCATCGCGCGCACTTTGGGCGCGCCGCTGACGGTGCCGGCGG
>JANNPG010000535.1:0-6313 GCA_031399805.1 Betaproteobacteria bacterium
GGCCTTTGCTCGACGCGCTGCGGTTGTCCGCGGTCGTGCCGGCGAGGTAAACGACCCCGTTATGGATGACTGCATGGGAGAGGCGTGCGTTTGATTCATGGCGTACGATGGTGCTCATGACGAGACTCCTTGAATAAGAAATAGGTGGGAAGATATTGCTCGTTTTGCGAATATACCGGATATTCGCTTCACCGGGCGCCTTGCCATCACAAATTCTCGCTGCAACGCACACGTGTTTCGTGCTGTTGCGGACTCTTAGCATTCGCCGCAAGCGCGGTTTGCACGCGCCGGTGCGGTTACAATAAGCGTTGCGCGGAAATTGCGCCTGTCGCAGGGGCGCGCCAAGGCAGACTGCGTTGCCGCCCGAGTCCCATCATCCTGATCCAATTATTCGCGAGGCGCGGAAATGAACAGATATTGCACATCCGTCGGGCTGCTTGCATGCGCCATCGGTGTTGCTGCAACCGGTCCGGCGTTCGCGCAAACCGCGTATCCGGCAAAGAACATCACGCTGATCGTGCCGTTTTCGCCCGGCGGCAGCACCGATCTCATCACGCGCATCGTGGCCAGGGAATTGGGCGGCCAGTTTGACAAGCAGGTGATCGCCGACAACCGGACGGGCGGCGGCGGTGCAATCGGCTGGAACGCTGTCGCGCGGTCCGCGCCCGACGGCCATACCGTGCTTGCCACCGAATTGTCTTTTGCGATCGCTGCGGGTCTTATTCCGAACCTGCCGTTCGATCCGCGCAAGGATTTTCTCCACGTCACGACCGCGACCACGGTGCCGCATGTGCTGGTGGTTACGCCATCACTGCCGGTCAAAAACGTCAAGGAATTTCTCGCGCTGGCGAGGGCGCGGCCCGGCGAACTGAACTACGGCTCGGGCGGCAACGGCACCAATACGCATCTGGGGTCGGAGCTGCTGAAGAATCTCACCGGCATCAAAATGGTCCACGTCCCGTACAAGGGCGCCGGCGCGGTGCTGCAGGATTTGATGGGCGGTCAGGTGCAGGCGTTGATTTCGGCGGTGCCGACGGTCGTCCCCTACGTGAATGCCCGCAGATTACGCGCCTTGATGGTGACTGACGACAAGCGCACGCGCGTGCTGCCGGATGTTCCGTCCGCGAACGAGGCCGGCTTGCCCAAAATGATCATGCAGTTCTGGGTCGGCTTCGCGGTTCCCGCGGGGACGCCGCAGCCCGTCGTCGAGCGCTTGAACCAGGCAATCGCCGCGGTGCTTAACGCCCCGGAGTCCAAAAAGCGCTTTACGGAACTTGGCGTGGACACGGTCGGTAATTCGCCCGCGCAGGCGGCGAAACTGGTTGCCGAAGAGATGGATCGGTGGGCCGCGGTCATAAAAGCGGCTGGCATCAAGGCGGAATAACGATACTTACCGGCGACCGCGACAGCGCGGCGCGAACGGGTTTAAAAAAGGGAAATCGGCATGATGAATGATATTGATGTGCTGGTGAGCGAAGTCGGTCCGCGCGACGGGCTGCAGAACACGAAGGTGTTCATGCCCACCGAGTACAAGAAAAAATGGATCAGCGCGGCCGCCGCGGCGGGCTTGCGCGAGATCGAAGTGTGTTCGTTCGTGCCGCCCAAACTGATTCCGCAGATGATCGACGCGGCGGAAGTCGTCGCGCACGCGCTGACGATACCGCACCTGCATGTCGCGGTACTGGCGCCGAACTTGAAGGGCGCCGAACGCGCGATTAGGGCCGGCGCGCACAAGATCACGCTGACGATATCGGTGAGCAAGTCGCACAGCCTCTCCAACGTGCGCATGACGCCCGACGCGGCGATTGCGCAGGCGAAACGCGTGTGCGCTTTGCGCGACAGCCTGCCGCCCGGCAAGCGGCCCAAAATAGAGTCCGGGCTGTCGACGGTATTCGGCTGCACGATAGAAGGCGCGGTCAGCGAAGATGAGGTGGTGCGCATGGCCATCGCTTCGGTCGAGGTCGGTTGCGACGAAGTCGGGCTAGCCGACACCACGGGCTACGCGAATCCGGAGCAGATCAAACGCGTGTTCAGGAAAGTCCGCGCCGCGATCGGCGACAAACTGGGCGGCGCGCATCTGCACAACACGCGCGGCCTCGGCCTCGCTAACGTCGTTGCCGGCCTCGACGTGGGCGTGCGCACTTTCGATAGTTCGCTCGGCGGGTTGGGTGGGTGTCCGTTCGCGCCCGGCGCGACCGGCAATATCGTGACAGAAGATCTCGTATTCATGCTCGAAGCGATGGGGCTCAGGACCGGCATCGATCTCGAAAAGTTGCTGGCGGTGCGCGAAATCGTCGCCGCCGGCATCCCGGGCGAAGCGCTGTACGGTTACGTGCCGGCGGCCGGTATTACGAAGGGGTTTGTACCTGCGTCGAGAGTGACGCGGTGATCGAGTAATTCAGTAATGGAGTGATTGAGCAAGTCCCATCACCTGATCATTGCTGATTTATGGCGTTTGATTTTTCTGGAGATTTGCATGGCAAAGGACAAGGCGCTCCCGCTGCAAGGCCTGCGCGTCGTCGAGTTCGTGCACGTGATAATGGGTCCCAGCTGCGGGTTGGTGCTGGCCGACCTCGGCGCGGAGGTCATCAAGGTCGAGCCGCTCGACGGCGATCACACGCGCAAGCTCACCGCCTCGGGCGCGGGCTTCTTCCCGACTTTCAACCGCAACAAGAAAAGCATCGCGGTCGACTTGAAGTCGAAAGAAGGGCAGGAGATCGTTTTAAAGCTCATCAAGAGCGCGGACGTCGTGACCGAAAACTTCCGCCCCGGCGCGATGGACAAGCTGGGCTTTGGCTACGACGAGCTCAAGCAAGTGAAGCCCGAATTGATCTACTGCTCGCTCAAGGGCTTTCTTGCCGGGCCATACGAAAACCGCGCGGGGCTGGATGAAACCGCGCAGATGATGGGCGGCCTCGCGTACATGACGGGCCCCGTGGGCAGGCCTTTGCGCGCGGGTGCGTCGGTGAACGACATCATGGGCGGCATGTTCGCGGCGATCGCGATTCTTGCGGCGGTCGTCGAGCGCAGGGCGACCGGCCGCGGCCAGTATGTGAAGAGCGCGCTGTTCGAGAACTGCGCTTTCCTGATGGGACAGCACATGACCGAGGGTTTCATGACGGGCAAGCCGGTGGTGCCGATGCCCGACCGCGTCCGCGCGTGGGCGGTTTACGACACGTTCAAGACGCGCGACGGCGAGATGGTGTTCGTCGGTGTAGTCACCGACACGCAATGGAAAATTTTCTGCGACGCATTCGGGCTCGCCGATCTCTACGCCGATCCGGCGCTGAAAACCAATCCGCAGCGCGTCGAAGCGCGGCCGCGCGTGATCCCGATCGTGACTGAGCTCTTCGCGAAAATGACCAAGCAGGAACTGCTCGTGAAGTGCGAGGAACTCGGCCTGCCGTTCGCGCCGATCACGCGGCCGGAAGACCTTTTCAACGATCCGCACCTAAAAGCATCCGGCGGGCTCGCCGACATCACGCTGATGAATGGCGTCAAGACGCAGGTACCGATCATGCCGATCGAGATGGACGGCCGGCGCTTTCGCACGCGGCTCGATCTGCCGCACATCGGACAACATACGCGCGAGCTGCTGGCGGGTCTCGGTTACACATCGCAGGAAATCGAACGCCTGATTACGTCAGGCATCACGCGCGCGGCGTGACGCCACACAGCCTCCCCGCAAAGAATCCTTTGCGTCCTTCACGGTTCAAGATTGCGTAGGATAGAATCAGAGCCGCATAAAATCAGTCTGGACCGATAGGGGAGTGCCATGGATTTGGGCATCAGGAACAAGCTCGCGCTCGTCACGGGTTCGACCGCGGGCATCGGCTATGCGATTGCCAAGGGGCTGCTCGAAGAAGGCGCGCGGGTCGTCATCAACGGCCGCACCAAGGCGCGCGTCGATCAGGCGGTGGCCGCGCTGAAGCCCTTCGGCGCAGCTCTCGGCGTAGATGGCGATATGGCGACCGCGGCCGGCGCCGTCCGTGTGGTCGCGCGGGTCAACGCCATCGGGCCGCTCGACATTCTTGTCAATAACGTCGGTTACTTCGAGGTCAAGCCGCTCGCCGAGCTCGAGGATGCCGACTGGGAAGCAATGTTTCATCTGAACGTGATGAGCTCGGTGCGCATGAGCAAGGCGTTCATGCCCGGAATGCTCGAACGCAACAGCGGCCGCATCGTGTTCATTGCCTCCGAGCAGAGCGCCAAGCCGAACCCCGTCATGCTGCATTACGCGATGAGCAAGGCCGCGATGGTTTCAGTAGCGCGAGGGCTGGCGGAGTCGACCAAGGGCACGAACGTCACGGTCAACAGCGTGCTGGCCGGGGCGACGTGGAGCGAGGGTGTCGAGGTTTTCATAACCAAAATGGCGCAGAGTCAGGGCGTCGCGGTAGAGACCATGAAAACCGATTACTTTCACGGGGAAGCCCGCAATTCTCTGTTGCAGCGCTTCGCCACCCCTAAAGAAATCGCCGACCAGGTGGTCTTTCTGTGTTCAGCCAATGCCTCAGCCATCAACGGCGCGGCGCAGCGCGTAGAGGGCGGCATCATCCGCTCGATGATGTAGCGGTAAAAGAATATCAACGCAAACATGGCACTTATACCGATTACTGATCTGACCGCGCTCGCCACAGCCGCGCTGCGCGCGAGCGGCGCATCCGCGTCCGCGGCGCGTGTCACGGCGAAGTATCTGGTCGCTGCCGATGCGCAGGGGCTGGGCACGCACGGTGTTGCGCGCGTGCCGACGTACTGCGGCCATCTCAAAGCGGGCCGCGCGCGCGGCGACGCGGTGCCGCGCATCGTCAACGAAAAACCCGCGGCATGCCTCGTCGATGCCGGCGACGGGCTCGGCTTCGAACCCTGTGAATTCGCAATTCAGCAGGCGATCGAGCGCGCGCAAAAACATGGCGTCGGCTTTGCCGGCGTGACGCGCAGTCATCATTGCGGCGCGCTGGGCATGTTGCTCGAAGCCGTCGCCGCGCGCGGCATGGTGGGAGTCGCGTTCAGCAACGCGTCGGCAGCGATCATGGCTTGGGGCGGCACACGGCCGCTGTTCGGCACCAATCCGGTGGCTGCTATATTCCCGCGCAAGCAACAGCGCGCGGACCCGTTACCGGCGGAGTCGGCCGTTCGCGGGCAGCGCGCCCCGGCCCTCGCGGCCACCTCAGATCGCTCTGCGAATGAGGAATGGCGAGAGCTGGCACCGCTCGTCATCGACATGTCGCTTACGCAAGTCACGCGCGGCCAGATCATGCTGTATGCGAACGCGGGCAAGCCGATACCCGCAGGCTGGGGCATGGACAAAGACGGCAACCCGACCACCGACGCGCAGAAAATACTCGTCGGCGGCAGCCTGCACGCGGTGGGCGGCTTGAAAGGCACCATGCTCGCGCTCGCGGTCGAACTCCTGTGCTGCGCGCTGATGGGCGCGGCGCTGTCGCACGAAGTCGGGTCGATCTATGTCAACGAAGGCGCGCCGATGAACCTGGGGCAGGCGTTTCTGGTGATCGATCCCGCCGCGCTCGCCGGCAACGACGTTTATCTCGACCGCGTCGAGAAGCTCATCGCGGCGATGCTGGAAGACGATGAAGTGCGTCTGCCCGGCGCGCGCCGCGTCGAAAACATGGCGCTCGCGGCGAAAGAGGGCATAGAGATACCGGCGGAGCTTGAAAAGCAGTTGCGCGAGTTGGCGCTGGGCTGATGCGCCATCGCGGCTCGCCGCATCCCGCGCGAAATGCTACTCTGCGTCGTGTATCAACTTTCGAGGTGCCGCGACCGTGAATAAATCCAATTGTTCGATCGCAATTGCGTTGCTGGCAAGCACGACGGCAATCGCGCAAACCTATCCCACCCGCGCGCCGCGCCTGGTCGTCCCTTACGTCGCGGGCGGAATCGCGGACTTCATGGCGCGCGTAACGGCGGAAGGCGCGCAGGAGTCGCTGGGGTCGCAGATCGTGATCGAGAATCGGGGGGGCGCTGGCGGCAACGTGGGCATCGAGCACGTTGCGAAAAGCACGCCCGATGGCTACACGCTGGCGCTCGGGTGCCTGGGATATGTGAGCAACGCCGTGCTGCAGTCGAAAATTTCGTACGATCCGATCAAGGATTTTGTGCCCATCACGATGATCGGCGCGACACCCCAGGTGATAGTGGTGCATCCCTCGCTGCCGGTTAAAACGCTCAAGGAGTTCATCGCGCTTGCCAAGCAACGGCCGAACGAGCTGACATTCGGATCATCGGGGCCCGGCGGCGGCAGTCATCTGTCGGTTGAACTGTTCAAGGCCGAGACCAATACGCAGATGACGCACAT
>JANNPG010000539.1:0-7113 GCA_031399805.1 Betaproteobacteria bacterium
CCGCCGGAGACGCGCCCCCCCGTGCTTACGGTCAGTCCCAAGCCGGAACTTGACATGGTACCGTCGGACGCCGATTTCTCAGCCACGGTGGTTTTGAAACCACTTGCCGCCAGCACTATTTCCGACACTTTGGCACGGATCGTGTAGTCCTGATACGCTGGCAACGCAACCGCCGCCAGAATACCGATGATCGCCACGACGATCATCAATTCGATCAGGGTAAAACCCCGTTGGATACGCTTCATTAAAATCTCCTTGAAAAGTTACAAACGCCAAAACAAGAATTCTAGAACCTGCCTATGCCCTAGCAGCAAGTTCCATACCAGACTGGTTCGCCCAGCCCCAACAGGCGAAAATGGTCGGTGCCGCGCATGCACATACGCCATAGTGCCCTGAAATCGTCGCAGATCGCGAAAACCGACCGTCGAACGTCCGTGAGCCACCGATCGTTTCCACAATGTGAAAAATAAGAGTTATATTTGTTTCGTCGCAACAAGCAACAAGACGCTTCGAAGGACAGTTCATGACGCTGAGCGTCAGCTGTTGCTCCGCGAACTAGACGCCGCCGGCGTCCGTCACGCACGTTGGGTGCGCGCCGTTTGAATTAGATCCACAGGCATCCTGCGCACGAATCAAACTATCCGCGCCCGGCCTCGCGTACTTCTCCAGTCGCTGCGATTCGCTGCCGAAGCTCCGCGCGCATGATTGCGATGACCTCTCCCCATGCGTCAGGGCGCGGCTGCCGAATCAGGCGCAGCGCAGGGTACCAGGGAATTTGCGCGCCGCTTTCGAGATAACGCCACTCGGCAACCGCAGGAACCATGACCCATGCGGTTTTCCCGAGCGCGCCGCATAAATGGGCAGCGGTAGTGCACACGGTAACGACCAGATCCAGGCTTGCGATCAACGCTGCCATTTCATCCATGTCCGCGATCGCCTGCGGCCATTCACTCAACGCGATGCCCTGGCGCGCGCGTACGTCCGCGATCTCATCGTGGACAGGACCGTATTGGAGAGACACGAAATGCGCCTGCGGCAAAGACAGTATCGGCTGCAAGGTGTCGAGCGCCAGCGATCGCGCCGCCTGACCGGTGCCCGGCGTACCGCCACGCCACGATAGGCCGACCTTGAGACCCGTTCCGAGCGTCGCGAGCCGTGCGCGCCAACGCGCAGCCCGCGCGGGGTCCGCAATCAGATAACCGCCATGCCGCGGAAAATCCGTATCCTGATTGCGCAGCATGCGCGGCAAATCGCCACAGCGAGCTCTGATATCGGGTAGCGGCTCGCGCGACCAGTCGGGATTGCCCTTTACGCGATGGTGATAAACGGCAGCAGCCGGGAAGGATCGCGCGAACAAGCCCACCAGTCGCGGATCGCATTCGATAATCGTGTGCCGCGCGCGCGCCAGCAAATCGGGCAGGCAGGAGGCGAACATGATCTGATCGCCCAACCCCTGTTCAGCCTGAACCAGCACGCTTCGTCCGGTCAGTGCTTCGCCCTGCCATAACGGGTAATCGTAATCCTGCCAATGATCAAGATCCGGAATGCGCACGCGCCACGCGTATTCACGCCAGCCCGCCGCAAAATCGCCCCGCTTGAGCAGCATGAATCCGCGCTGCAGATGAGCCTGCGCGAAATCAGGGTCAAGTTTAAGCACGCGCTCGATTAATTCAGCTGCGCAACTGCCAGCGCCCAAATCGACCAGCGCAAGCGCCTTGTTGAACAGCGCCTCCACATGATCCGGTGCGAGCGCAAGGGCGTGATCCAGTACCGGCAATGCCTGCTGCGGGAAACCCTGATCGCGCAGAGCAAGTCCGAGATTGGCCAGCGCGGCAAGATGCAGGCCGTCGACTTCCAACGCATGCCGATAGCACGTCGCCGCCTCGTCGAGGCGTCCGCGCAGACGATGAACGTTACCCAGCGCATTGTTCACGTCTGCATCATCACGCTGCACACGCAACGCCTTGAGCAGCTCTTCCGCCCGCTCGGGACGGCCGCTGCGCGCCTCGGCCAGCGCCAGATAATACGCGACGTCCGCATCGTCTGGATCTGCCGCAAGCGCCGCGCTCAAGTGCCGGCACGCCGCCGCGAAATCACCCGCGTTGAAACTCTCCATGCCGGTTGCCGGTAAATCCTCGCGTGGCGGGACGCCGCGCGTGCCGGCGGCCTTGCGCGTTAGGTTCTTAATAATGGTCCAAAGCATGATCAATGCCGCGCCAATTGTGCGACGTCCTGCGCAATGCGCATGACCACGGAGTGCCAGTCGCCAGGACGCGGCTGCCGCAACAGGCGAACGCCGGGATACCACGGCATCGTTTCACCCTGCCCCCCATAACGCCACTCGCACGCCGCCTGCAAAATGACCCACACCGGTTTGCCGAGCGCCCCCGCCAGATGCACCAGCGCAGTTTGCACTGAAATCACGAGATCCAGCGCCGTCACCAGCGCCGCTGTCTCGTCATAATTCTCGATCGCTTCAGGCCAATCGTGTATCACTATCTGTCGTTCGCGCGATATCGCCTGCAGTTCGTCGCCAACGTTACCGTATTGCAAATTCACGAAATGGCACGCCGCCTGCTGCAGAATCGGCAACCATTCTGCAAGTCGTGTCGAGCGGCTCGCGCCGCGCGTGGAGGGCGCCCCGCCGGACCAGGAAATTCCGATTTTCAGGCCGGGGCCCAATGCATCGAGGCGGTTTCTCCAGTAATCAATGCGCGCCGCATCAGCGTGCAGATATCCCGCGTGGCGGGGAAAATCAGAATTACGCTTGCGAAATTGTGCGGGCAGGCTGCCGATCGCCACCTGATAATCGATGCCCGCAGCTTGCGCCAGACGCGCGAGGCCGGCATCTCCCTGCGCCTGCGATTCGAGCGCGGCAGACGGGAACGAACGCCTGAAGAGGGGCACCAGCGGTGGCGCGCACTCGATCATGCAACTCTTCACCGCGGTCAGCACATCGGGCACGCAGGACGCGAACATGATCTGATCGCCGAGACCCTGTTCGGCGTAGATGAGCAGCTTCTTGTCGCGCAGCGACTGTCCCCGCCACTCCGGCAGCGGCAGCGCGCGCGGCACATAATTGCCGCGCGCAGACTTGCGCGCCTCGTAGTCAGGCCAGCCGTCGTCAAAGCGCCCGAGCTTCAGCCGCGCGAGCGCACGGTTCAACCGGGCCTCGTGCATTTCGGGATGAGTGGCCAGCAGTTGCTGACAGATCTCCAGCGCCTCTTCGGCACGTCCCTCCTGAGCGAGCACCGCACTGTAATTGCACAGCACGTCGGGGTCCGTGGGGCTTAACTCCAAGGCCTTCCTGATATGCGCCGCGCCAGTCTCAAAATCGCCCGCTTGATGGCTGAGCACATAACCCAGCGTATTGTAAGCGGCGGCGAAATCAGGGTTCAACCCGAGCGCCCGCTCGAGACAAGGCACGGCCTCATTGATAGCGCCGCGTTGCAGCGCCGCCAATGCCATGTTGTAAAACGCCTGCGGGAACTGCGGGCGGAAATGGAGCGCAAGAACGAATGCGTCCATCGCGTCGTCGCTGCGGCCCAAACCGAGATAGCTCAAACCGAGATCGTTGTGGGCGTCCGCATCATCATGCCGGTACTGGAGCACGCGATTGAAGCAGGCGATTGCGGTCGCAAAGTCCTCGGACGAATAGGCGGCGAGCCCGGCGTCAAACGCGGCGCGCGCCGCTGCTTCAATTTCCGCGCCCGGCAGGGTGCTCGGGTACGCGCGCGCGCGCGCCGGTACCGCGCGCGTGCCGGCACCGACGCGCGGCAGCAGGGATGCGAGCCACGCGAGAATATTCATAACACCGTGCAGCGTGCCAACGGATTCACTGTCGACTCCTCACTTCGCACGCGCGACGCCGGCAAGGTGCTCAGCCACCCGGCGCATGACGGGCTCCCAACTCTCGCCGCGAGCGCGATGATACAGGCGCATGGACGGATACCACGGCATAGGCTCGCCTTGCCGCGGGTAACGCCATTCGGGACTGCACGGCAGCAGGGTCCATACCGGCCTGCCGAGCGCGCCGGCAAGATGCGCGACAGTATTGTCGACGCTGACGACGAGCTCGAGCGCGCCGATTATGGCCGCGAGCTCATCGAGATCGTCGACCGCGCTGCCCAGATGCGTCACCGTTACGCCGGATTGGACGCGCATCTCTTCCAGCTCCACGGCGATATCACCATATTGAAGCGCGTAAAATGCCGCCCCCGCGCTGCGCAGCACAGGCAGCCACTGGGGCAATGCCGTCGACCGGGTGAACTGCCGTGAGCGAAGTGTACCTCCGCGCCACGCGATGCCCACCCGCAGCGCGGACGCCGCCGCCAGTTGCGTGCGCCAATGCCCGCCGCGCTGAGCGTCGGCCGTGAGATACCCGTGGCGCGTTGGAAACCCGGCGCGCGCACGACGCAAATATTGCGGTAATGAACCTATAGCGACCTGGAAATCAATTGGCGGCAAACGGGCCAGCCAATCATGATTGTCGCTCTTGTCCGCACCGTGGACATGCGCCTGCGGAAACGAATGCCGGAATAACGTCGCGAGCCGGGTATTGCATTCGATTACGCAGTGCGCGGCGAGCTGCAGCAAATCAGGCACGCACGATGCGAACATGATTTCGTCGCCGAGCCCCTGCTCCGCGTAAACGAGTATGCGTTTGCCGGCAAGCGGCTCGCCCTGCCACCGCGGGTACGGAAAATCGCGCGCCGCCATTGCCCCGCAACTGAAGCGGCGCTCATAGGCCGCCCAGCCGCCCGCATAATCTTCCTTCATCAGCAAGGCGTAACTGCGATTGATCACGGCGTCGGCAAATTGCGGATGGGCTGCGAGCACCTCATCGTAGTGGCCGACAGCCTCATCGAGACGCCCGAGATCGCGCAGGGCATGCGCGACACAAGCACGCGTTTCGACAATTTCCGGGTTGATGGCCAGCGCCCGTTGGAAACCAGGCAGCGCTTCATCTGCATGGCCGGTCTCGAGCAATAGCAAGCTTAGATTATGCTGCGCCTCCACCATGCTCGGCGCGAGCGCAAGCGCGGCATCAAAACACGGCCGGGATTCGGCGTAGCGCCCCGCCTTGTAAAGCGCGTAACCCAGGCGGCAATGCGCGTCCGCCGCGGCCGGGTCACAAACGACGGCGCTGCGGTAGCATTCGATTGCCGCGCTCCAGTCGTCGCCCGCCTTGAGAAGATTGCCCAGATTGAGCCATCCCGCGCCATCGCGCGGATCGCGCGCGAGCGCCTCCCGGTAAGCGGCCTTTGCCGCATCCACGCGTCCAAGCCTGGCCAGCGCGCCGCCGAGTTCCAGCCAGACGGTGGCGACATCAGGCGCAAAGTGGACGGCGAGCTGAAAATAATCGGCGGCCTCCTCGAGCTGCCCCTGATCCAGATAAGTGAGCCCCAGTTCGTGGTGCGCCGAGGCGAAGTCATGCTGCAGCTCGAGCGCGCGGAGAAGGCTCTCTTCCGCTTCGGCGTATTGCCCGCGCTGGCGCAATAACACGCCGTGCCGGTGTAATTCGGCCGCAGTCATCCCGTCAGGCAAGACCCATCTCCCGCGAACACCAACCGCGCAGCCGTCGGTGCGCATCGATGCGCGTATCACCCATGGACAGGCTCGATCATGAAATTCACCGCATGCACATATTCGATCCGGTGCGCCACCCGGTACTGGTTGAGATTCAGCCATTGCTCGAAGCGCGGAATGTGCTGCCGGAAAACCTCGATCATGATCCTGGGTCGCGATGCGGCGACGATGCGTCCGGCGCCGGCGAGCACCTCGAGTTCCATGCCTTCAACATCGATTTTGATGAAATCGACCGGGCCCGCGATCAATTCGTCGAGCGGCGCGGACCTGACCTGGCCGGCCGCATTATGCACAAGCCGGGTAGCGCCGCGATTGCTGGCGCTGTCGCACACGAACTCGTAAGTCCCGGCGCCCGCCGCCACCGCAATCCCGAGTTGCGAAAGATCGGCATTGCCGACCGCATTCGCCTCGAGATTCCGGCGCAACAACTCGATCGCCTCGGGATTGGGTTCAAGCACGGTCACGCTGCGCGGGCGCATAAAGCGCGAATAGTAAACAACGTGATTGCCGATATACGCCCCGACTTCAACGATATGGGCGCCCGGCCCGACCCACGACTCGACAAAAGCGAGTTCGTCCGCTTCAAAAAACCGGTCCTTCAGGAAGCAGCGCTGGATCAGATCAAACGGGTTGCGGACGTAAAAGCGGAAGCGTTCTTTGCGATGCTCGAACTCGGCGTGAAAATCCGTAACCGCGCATTTCGCGCATATGATGCGCTCGACCGCGATTCGCCAGTCGCGGTCTGTTGCCGCGCGCGGCCCTCCCGCGTACGTATGGCGGCGGTTGTAAAAAAACGGTTGCGGGATTTTGACGCAATGATATTTGGACCACAGGCGCAGGTAGTAATCAAAATCTTCGCCCGCGTCCAGTGCCGGATCGAACGGCGTTGCCAGCGCAACTCCGGTTTTTACAAAATGTCCGATCTGCAGGGTAATAAACGGGTCATTCGCCAGCAGCTGGTCGATGCGCGTTATTTCCAGCAACTGGCCGGGACGCAGGACGCCATTGTCCTCGTCCGCGGCAAGTTCATGGATCGCACCCCATATCGCATCAAAGCGATGCAGGTCGCGCGCCACGTTCGCAAAGGCGTACGGGCAGAGCACGTCGTCCGCATCGAGAAAGAAAATCCAGTCAGCACCCGCGCCGTGCGCCAGCTTCACGCCCTCATTACGCGCCGTCGAGCGCCCCAGCTTGCCTTGCGTATCATCGACCTTGATGAAATCAATATCGGCAAACGGTCCGCGCGCCGTTGCGCGGGCCTGATTGACCGAATCTTCGGCGTCCAGTGCGTAGAGTTCGTGGCCGGGTCCAACCGCGGTGACGACAGCACATTTCATGTGATCACGCCACAAGGTCCCGGGCCGCGCGCTCCCGTATTTGCTGATGCCGCTTGAAATGCGCCGTGCAATACCGCCTCGAAAGCGCGAGTAAAGCCCGCCTCGTCCATCAACGGGGATCGCTGCATGCGTTCGCGCAGGCTGCCGCGCAATCCGGCGAGGCGGTGCGGATCGCGCGCGAGATCGG
>JANNPG010000554.1:0-2971 GCA_031399805.1 Betaproteobacteria bacterium
GCGGCGAGAAAGTCCCGCGCGGCTGCCGGTTCGATCGCCCATGTGAACGGCTCGTTGCGCCACGCCAGCCAGCGTTCGATTAACGCGCTGCGCGGGCGAAAACCGGTAATACCGTCCGGCCACCGCGTCATAAAGCTGAAATCAGCAGTCCTTCCATGATAACGAGTGTGGCGTTGTCATCATCGAGCAGGGCGGCTATGACCTTCGCCGTGTTGCTGGCTTGCCGCGACTTCATTCAGCAGGGTTCGCGTGTTCGGCGAAGGCGTCCCGATAGTGCGTATACCAGGTGCTCGTGAACAATTCGTCCGGGTCGTGCGATTTTTTCCGGCTCAACCACTCGCGAAATCGAGGGTAGCAGGCTTCGACCTGCGCGGCTGATGCATAGCGGTGGTAGGTCAAAAAGAAACTGCCGCCCAGCGCGGTGCTCGCATCGGTCAAAGCGCGAAAAGTGCCGGCGGTGCGCGAAAAACCGGCCGCGGTGTGCGGTGTTCTAAAATTGAAAATAACGCACGCGAAATCGTCGCGCGCCCACGGCAGAAAAGAAACCGTGTCGCGCATGATCGCCCGTATGGTGCCGTAGATGACTTCGGTTCCGAACGTGCGCAATACTTCGCGCGCCTGCTGCATGAAGTCGAGCAACCGGGCACGCGGCACGTAGTGCTCGCCTATGACCAGCGTTTCTTTCACCGGGTGCGCGCCATCTGCCGCACGCGTGCCATCAAGAAAATCCGCATAGCTTGGAATATACGTGCTGAGCTGCATCGTATCCGACCAATAGTGATTACCGTCGGTGCTGAGGTAATGCTGGGAATACAGTCGAAACGCGGTCTTCTTGTCGTCGTGCGCGAGCTTAAGCAGTTTCAACCAGGTATCGGGCGCCAGATCCGCGGTCGCGCCTGACGCCGACTCCGGCCCCGTGGACGGCTTGTAACAGGCAAAGACACCGCGCCGCAAAAAACTTTCGTCCTGGTTGTCGATGACAAACTGGAAATCGCCGAACAGGCACCCTTCGCTCGCGCGCCGGAACACGGCGTTCATCGCATCATCCAGATCGATGATATCGACTACGCGCTTGACGCGCTGACGCGGCGCGAGGCGCAGAGTGGCGGAATAAATGACGCCGAACAATCCATAGCCGCCAATCACGAGCGAAAACAGTTCGGCATTTTGCCCGCGGCTGCATACGACGGTCTCGCCGAGAGCGTTCACCAGAGTCAGATCTTCGATATCGTCACCGATCGGCTGCATGAGCAGGCCGCGGCCGTGTGCATTGGCCGCGATCGAACCGCCGAGGCTGACCGCATCGACGCCGGTTTGCTTTTGGCGGATGCCCCAACTCGTGCCAGGAGCGGTCTTTAACTGATGAGTCGCCGCGATAATTTTCGGCCAGTCTGCGCCCGCCTCGATGTGCAGCAAGCCGCGCACCGGATTAGCACTCAGCACCCGATCCAGCGCCGTCATATCGATATGCAATGAAGCGGCCGCGAATTGTTGTCCGCCCATGGCGTGACGCCCGCCCGCGACGGAGATTTTTAGAGCCTGTGCCCTGGCCTGCCTGATAACGGCCTGCAGAGCGGCCAGGGTAGGCGGACGCTCGATCCGCGCAACCGCGGTGGCATTCAACTGTGAATGCACATCGTTCAAAACGTGCGTCATCATTCGTCCTTGCTTGAGTCATCGGGTGACTGAGTGATTGAGTGACTGAATCCCCCAATCACGCAATCACCGAATCACCGAACTTTCACCCATTACCCATTACCCATCACCCCTTCACGTGCAGCGGCGATCAGCCCGTATTCCGCAAGCCCGCCGCGATGCCGTTGATCGAGATGTGAATGCCGATCTGCACACGCTCGTTGCCGGCCTCGCCCTCGCGCTGCGCGCGGTAGCGGCGCATCAACTCGACCTGCAGGTGGTTCAGCGGGTCGAGGTAGGGAAAGCGGTGCTCGATGGAACGCGCCAGTGACGGGTTGGATGCGAGGCGCTGCTCCTCGCCGGTGATCACCGACAGTGCCTCGCTCGTAAGAAACCACTCGGCTTCGATCGCGGCAAAGATGCGCTGTCCGAGTTTTTTGTCCTTGACCAGCTCGACGTAGCGCGCGGCGATTGCGAGGTCGGTCTTCGCCAGCACCATGTCGAGGTTGGACAGTAGCGTGCGGAAGAACGGCCACTGCTTGTGCATGCGCTGCAGCAGCGCGAATCGCGCCCTGCGTGTCTTCACGCTGCTGTCGAGGTAGGCGTTGATCGCCGAGCCGAAACCGTACCACCCGGGCAGCGCAACGCGGCTCTGTCCCCAGCTGAATCCCCACGGGATCGCGCGCAGGTCCGCAATTTCGCGCGTGGCCTTGCGCGACGCCGGACGCGAGCCGATATTGAGTTCGGCGATTTCGCGGATCGGCGTCGCCGCGAAAAAGTAATCGGTGAAACCGGGCGTCGCGTAGACGAGCTTGCGATAAGCCGCCATGCTCGCCGCGCTGATAGTCTGCGCCGCATCGAGAAAACTCTGCGGCGCGCTCTTCGTCCGGTGCAGGAGTGTCGCCACCAGCGTGGCGGCGACCAGCGTTTCGAGGTTGCCGCGGCCGATCTCGGGATGCGCGTACTTCGAGGCGATCACCTCGCCCTGCTCGGTCAAGCGGATCTGCCCGTTCACCGTGCCCGGCGGTTGCGCGAGGATCGCCTGGTAGCTCGGGCCGCCGCCGCGTCCGACGGTGCCGCCGCGGCCGTGGAACAGGCGCAGCAACAAGGACGGCGGCTTCTTCACCAGCAATTGGGAGCTCTACCGTGCCGAGACGGCGCTGGTGGCGCTGTTCGATTCACTGCGCGAAGCCGCGCCCACTGAACCCGCCATCACGCTGCGCCTGTTCCACGGCCGCGGCGGCACCGTGGGGCGTGGCGGCGGCCCCAGCTACCAGGCCATCCTGGCGCAGCCGCCGGGGACGGTGAACGGGCAGATTCGGTTGACCGAACAGGG
>JANNPG010000620.1:0-4367 GCA_031399805.1 Betaproteobacteria bacterium
CGAAGAAGTTAGCCTGCACTGCAAAGCCGCCGAAAGAGAGCTACTTCCCGGCGTCGGCTTTTAGCGCAGCGGCTTTGTCAGTCGCTTCCCAGCTAAACTCCGGCTCGTCGCGTCCAAAGTGACCGTAGGCTGCCGTCTTGAGATAAATCGGGCGCAGTAGATCAAGCGCCTGGATGATGCCTTTCGGCCGCAGGTCGAAATGTTTTTCTACCAGCTTGCCGATTTTCTCGTCGGCTATCGTGCCGGTGCCGAACGTATCGACCAGCACGCTGACCGGTTGCGCGACGCCGATGGCATACGCAACCTGCACTTCGCATTTTTTCGCGAGGCCCGCGGCGACGATGTTTTTTGCGACGTGGCGCGCGGCATACGCGCCCGAGCGGTCGACCTTGGACGGGTCCTTGCCGGAGAATGCGCCGCCGCCGTGGCGCGAATAGCCGCCGTAGGTATCGACGATGATCTTGCGGCCGGTCAAACCGGTGTCGCCGAGCGGCCCGCCGATCACGAAGCGTCCGGTCGGATTGATCAGGTACTTGGTGTCGGCGCGCAGCATGTTTTTCGGGAACACCGGCTTGACGATTTCCTCGATCACCGCTTCCTCGATCTGCTCGTGGGTGACGTCCGGGTGATGCTGGGTCGAGACCACGACGGTCTCGACCTGGCTCGGCTTGCCGTCGATGTAACGCACGGTGACCTGCGACTTGGCGTCGGGCCTCAGCCACGGCAGCCGGCCGTCCTTGCGCAACTCGCCATGGCGCTCCATCAGACGGTGCGCGTAGTAAATCGGCACCGGCATCAGTTGCGGCGTCTCGTCGCACGCAAAGCCGTACATCAGGCCCTGGTCGCCCGCGCCCTGGTCGAGGTCGAGTCCCTTGCCCTCATCGACGCCCTGCGCGATGTCGACCGATTGCGCGTCGTAGGCGGTCAATACTGCGCAGCTGCGATAGTTGAAGCCGATCGAGGAATCGTCATAACCGATGCGCTTGATGATGTCGCGCGCGATTTCGCTGTAGTTGACCTTGGCGCTGGTGGTGATCTGGCCGGCCATCACGACGAGCCCGGTGGCGACCAGCGTTTCGGCGGCCACACGGCCGTGTTTGTCCTGCGCTAAGATAGCGTCGAGAACGGCGTCGGAAATCTGGTCCGCGACCTTGTCGGGATGGCCTTCGGACACCGATTCAGAGGTAAACAGAAAATCGCTCATTGTTTGCGGCCGCTAAAAGTGATAAAGCCGCGCATTATATCAAAATAAAGTGGGCACTCTAACTTGAACACTATGCAGCGCATATTCCGGCGCCGGGCCGGCGACGGGCGATGATACGGCTCGGCCTCGCGCTGATCCGGCTCGCGCACCGGCTGCCGCTCGCGGTGCTGGCGCGCATGGGCGCGGCGCTGGGCACACTGCTGTATGCGCTGGCGCGTGCGCGGCGCAAGGTCGTGTTGACAAATCTGCGCTTGTGCTTCCCACCGTTGCGCGACGACGAACGCCGGCGGCTGGCGCGTGCGCATTTCCGCGCGTTCGCGCGCAGCCTGCTCGAGCACGGCGTCCTGTGGTGGGGATCGAAAGCCGACGTGTGCGCGCTGGTCCGCGTCGAGGGGCTGGAGCACTGGCGCGGCGTCACCGATAAGCCCGTGATATTGCTGGCGCCGCATTTCATCGGTCTCGATATGGGCGGGATCCGGCTGGCCGCCGAATTCAGGTTGAATTCGGTCTACAGCCGGCAGAAAAGCGCCGCCGCCGACGCCATCTTCATACACGGCCGCACGCGGTTCGGGCAAACGACTTTGTTCGCGCGCCAGGACGGCATCCGCGCCATGATCAAGTCGTTGAAAAGCGGAGAGCCGGTGTATTACCTGCCCGACATGGATCTGGGCGCGCGCGACTCGGTATTCGCGCCGTTTTTCGGCGTGCCGGCCGCGACCATCACGGGCTTGTCGCGCATCGCCGGCATGGCGGGCGCGGTCATCGTGCCCTGCGTTACGCGCCAGTTGCCGGGGGGCGCGGGCTATGTGGTACGGCTGTATCCGGCGTGGCGCGATTTTCCGGGCGCAGACCCCGACGCCGACGCGCGTCGCATGAATGCGTTCATCGAGGAGCGCGTGCGCGAAATGCCCACACAGTATTACTGGTTGCACAAACGCTTCAAGACGCGGCCGGCGGGAGAGCCGGATCCTTATGAATCGTGAGGGGTGAGGCGTGAGGCGTAAAGCGGAAACCAGCGTGCGCATAGCGCCGGTCGCGGAGGCGGACATCGCGGGCCTGTGCGCACTCGCCGCGGAAATCTGGCGCGTGCATTATCCCGCCATCATCAGCGCGGCGCAGATAGAATACATGCTGGCCGAGCGCTATAACCCGGCGGTGGTGCGGGACGAATTGCAGCGCGGTGATTTATGGTGGGACCAGCTGCTGGTAAATGACCGCATGACCGGGTTTGCGTCCTATTTCATGACCGCCAACGCGGGCGAAATGAAGCTCGATAAACTTTATGTGCACCAGGACCATCAACGCCGCGGCTACGGCGGCATGCTGCTCGACCGGGCTGTTACGATCGCGCGCGCGTATGGCTGCGTGACGCTCACGCTCGCGGTGAACAAACTCAATCGCAGTGCGATTGCCGCTTATAAAAAGTACGGGTTTGAAATCGCCCATGCGGCGGTGACGGATATTGGCGGCGGTTTTGTGATGGACGATTACATCATGACAAAAAATGTTTGAAAATCCCGACCGGGCCGAGCGCTGCGCCTTGCTCAGGCGCGCGAAGAACATCGCGGTGGTGGGATTGTCGCCGCGCCCCGCGCGACCCAGTCATTCGATCGCCGCCGCGATGCAGAAACTTGGTTACAACATTATCCCGGTGCGGCCGGCGGTGAAAGAGGTGCTCGGTGCGAAAGCTTATGCGCGATTGAGCGAAGTCGACGTGCCGGTCGACCTCGTCAACGTGTTCCGCTCCGCGAAGTTTATCGATGCGATTGTCGACGAATGCATCGCGCTCAGAATTGCGGCGTTGTGGATACAGGAGGGCATCGTCAACGAGCCGGCCGCGGAGCGCGCGCGCGCTGCCGGAATCACGGTTATCATGGACCGCTGCATTTATCGCGATTACCGCAAAGAATGCGCCTGAAATTCACCAAAATGCACGGGCTGGGCAACGACTTCGTCGTGCTCGATGCGACGCGTGCACCGCTCGAGTTGAGCCGCGACGAGTTGCGCCGGATCGCCGACCGCCATTTCGGCGTCGGCTGCGATCAGATCCTGCAGGTCGAAAAGGCGCGCGCGCCGGACACCGATTTTTATTACCGCATTTTCAACGCCGACGGCGGCGAGGTCGGGCAATGCGGCAACGGCGCGCGCTGCTTTGTGCGTTTTGTACGCGACCACGGCCTCACCGACAAAAGCGAGATTCGCGTCGGTACACTCGGCGGCGTGATTGTGCCACGGCTGGAAGCGGATGGCCGGGTCACGGTCGACATGGGCGTGCCGGAATTCGAGCCTGCGCGCATTCCGTTTGAGGCGGAACGCCGCGCGCCGACCTATCAGCTCGAAGTCGGCGGCCGATCAATCGAGATCAGCGCGCTGTCGATCGGCAACCCGCACGCGGTGCAGGTGGTGGCGGACGTTGACTCGGCGCCCGTGCTGACCGAGGGTCCCGCAATCGAAACGCACCCGCGCTTTCCGCGGCGCGTGAACGCCGGTTACATGCAGGTAGTCGATCGCGGCCGTATCAAGCTGCGCGTCTACGAGCGGGGTGCCGGTGAGACGCTCGCCTGCGGCAGCGGCGCGTGCGCGGCGACGGTCGCCGGCATCCAGAGAAGTTTGCTCGACCGGCGGGTGATCGTCGCTACGCGCGGCGGCGACCTCGGTATATCATGGGAGGGCGAGGGCCAGCCGGTGCTGATGACCGGCCCGGCTGTCACCGTTTTCTCTGGCGAGTTGGATCTGTGAACGTCAAAATCCAATTGCAACCGCCGATGAACGCCGATGAACGCCGATAAGATCGAGATGGAAGACAATGAACGGGATCGGGATTCGGGTAATTCACGTAAATTTTCACATTCGTTTTTTCTCTCGTCATCGGCGTTAATCGGCGTCTATCGGCGGATAATCGCTTTAGAAGAAGGTTTAATAACAAGGGCAGCATTATGACACCCGACGCGGTTGTTAACTACCTCAGGCAGCACCCCGAGTTTTTCGAAGAGCAGGCGGATTTTCTCGCGACGATCATGATCCCGCATCCGCACGGCGGCCGCGCGATTCCGATCAGCGAGCGCCAGATCCTGACGCTGCGCGACAAGAGCAAACTGCTCGAGGACAAGCTGCGCGAGCTGATCGTGTTCGGCGAGCAGAACGACGCAATCGGCGAAAAACT
>JANNPG010000553.1:0-2522 GCA_031399805.1 Betaproteobacteria bacterium
CACCGGATGGGCCAGGCATTTCGGCGCGCCACGCTATGACCGCCACCCCAACCTCAGCGTAGCCGCCGCGGAGTGGCTGGTATCACAGCGCATCAAGTTACTCGCCTGCGACACGGTAACGCCCGACCTTGCCGTGAACAGACGCGAGAAAGGTTTCAACTGGCCTGTGCATCATGTGCTGCTCGGTCACGGAGTGCTTGTCAGTGAGCATCTGACGAACCTTGAAACGCTTACCAACGGCCACGCGGAGTTCATGTTCCTCGCGCTCAACGTGCAGGATTCCGACGGCTCGCCCGCGCGCGTGCTCGCGCGCAAGCTTGATTAACTATTGTAAAAGAGGAGGACCGCATGCGACACAGCCGCATTTATACAACACTGATCCCCATGCTGTTTGCCGCAACCAGCGCCGCGATATCGTCCTGCAGCCTCGCGCAGACGTATCCGACGAAGCCGGTCCGTTTCATCGTGCCGTTTTCAGCGGGCGGCGGTGCGGACATTGTCGCGCGCGCGATAGCGCAAAAACTTGGCGACGCGCTGGCGCAGCAGGTCGTGGTCGACAACCGCACAGGTGCCGCGGCGATCATCGGCACGGAACTAGCGGCGAAGTCCGCACCCGACGGCTATACGCTGATACTCGGACAAACCGGGCCCAACTCCATTAATCCGGGTCTTTATGAGCGCCTTCCGTACGACGCGCTCAAGGATTTCGCGCCGATCACGCTGGCGACGACCTATCCCTACGTATTGGTCGTTCATCCGTCGATTCCAGCCAAAACGGTCAAAGAGCTTATCGCGCTGGCCAAATCGAAGCCGAACGAGTTGTCATTCGCGTCGGCGGGCAACGGCGCGGCGAATCATCTCGCCGCCGAACTATTCAAAAGCATGGCGGGCATCCAAATGGTTCACGTGCCTTATAAAGCGAGCGCGCCCGCGCTTATCGACGTGCTCGGCGGCCATGTTTCGATGATGTTCGACCCTATCATTACCGCAATGCCTCACGTGAAGCGCGGCAAGCTACGTGCGCTGGGCGTCACCAGTCTCAAGCGTACGGCGGTAGCGAGCGAGCTGCCGACTTTTGCAGAAACCGGCCTGCCGGGATTCGAAGCGATCGGCTGGCATGGGATCCTTGCGCCGGCCGGCACGCCGCGCGAAATCGTCATGCGGTTAAATTCCGAAATAGTCAACGTTCTGCGTAATCCTGAGATCCGCACCCGGTTCGCGGAACAAGGTGCCGAACCCGTGGGAAACACACCGGAACAGTTTTTGGACTTTCTCAAATCTGACCTCGCAAAGTGGGCCAAGGTCATAAAAGCGGCAGGCGTGCGCGCGAGTATATGAGCTTTTTCTGGAAGGGACGATTGGGCGAAAAACCCAGTGATCTGCTGAAGCACTATTACGCCGAAACGATGCGTGAACCGCTTTTTCTCGAAGCGTTGCATCAATGGGACAAGGCGCAGGTCGTTGTACTCGGCGAGCAAGGCATTGCACCGCCCGAAGCCGTAGCGTCACTCGTCAAAGCCGTCGCCGAAATGGAAAAAGAAGGCGTCATCAAAGCACGGACGGAGCTGTGGAATGTGATCCATGGCGGCGAGGAGTACATGAGAAAGTACTGCGAGGAGGAGAAATCAGGGTGGCTCCATATAGGAAGATCCAGCCCCAGCATTCGCGTCGTCGCATCCCGGATAGCATTTCGGGATCTTCAACTCAAAATCATTACTTCATCGCTCGACTTGCGCCAGCAGTTGATTGATTTGTCCACCGATCACGTTGAATCGCTGATGCCGGGCTACAGCTATATCCAGCATATCGAGCCCGGCACCTTAGGATTCTATTTGATGTCGTTCGTCGAACCCCTCGAGCGAGACTTCAGGCGCCTTCTGATGGCATTCAAAAATACCAACATCAGTTCGGTCGGTACCGGCGCCGCATACGGCATCGAGTTTCCATTGGACCTCGAGCGCTTTGACGAACTATTGGGATTCGATTCGGTGCCGTGGAACGCGAGAGATTCGATTCGCAACTATGATTACATGATAGAGACGTACATGGCGCTAGCGCTCATGCACAGCACGCTGGGCCGGATGGCCATGGACTTTTTAATATGGCACAGTTCAGAATTTGACTTTATCGAACTTCCCGACCGCTTGAGCATTACGTCAAGCATTTCGCCACAAATGCGCATTCCGTACGTCCTTGAGTTCGTGAACGGAACGAGCGGCCTGATTACGGGTCGACTAATGGAGGCGCTCGCTATAACGAAGACTGCATCAGACCAACTAGAAATGGCGACGATGCTACCGGCCGAGTTCTGGAAATGTGCCGACGAGTCACACCGGGCAATCGATGCATTGATCGACGCGCTGGGCGGGATGAAAGTCAACAAGGAGCGCATGGCTAAATGCGCGAATGAACATTGGTCTCAGGCCAGTACGGTAGTGGGATTTCTCGTCAAAAAACATGGCATGTCTTATCGGACGGGTCACCAGATACTCTCGAACATGATGCAGACCATCGCGGATCGC
>JANNPG010000636.1:0-6241 GCA_031399805.1 Betaproteobacteria bacterium
GCCTGACGCTAAAGCTCGGCGGCCGCAGCATTGAGATCATGTATCTCGGCCCCGGGCAGAATCCCGGCGACACGCTGGTGTATTTTCCGCACGCGCGCGCGCTGTATGTCGGCGGCCCGTTCGCCAACAGCAACTGGTCGAACATGTCGTTCACGCCGTCGATGGACGGCTGGATCGCGCTGCTCGGGAAGATCGCCGACATGCAGAACGTCGACCTGTTCCTGCCGGGGCACGGCGATGTGGGCACGCGGGAAGATGTACTCGACGAAGCGACGCTGCTGACCGAGGTGCAGGCCGGGGTCAAGGCGGCAATTGCGGCGGGCATGAGCAGGGAGGAAATCGTGAAGACGCTGCGCTTCCCGCAATTCGCGAACCGGCGTAACTACGACCGCATCAACGTGTTTCTCGAAGCGCTTTATCATCTGTATACCACCGGCAAGCCGCTGTTTCCTTATCCGTGACGCGGCGGATGCGCGCGGACTCTTAAGGAGGGGACAATCATGAATGCATGTAAACTCGCCGCGCGTTATGCACCGCTCGCCGGGCGTCTTTTGCTGGCCGTGCTGTTTTTCCAGTCGGGCTGGCACAAGATCGACTTTTCTGGCGACAACGCATCACGTGGATATTGATGAGACAGGCTCTACATTTCATGAAAAACCTCGCGATCATGGGCGCCTTGCTGCACGTCGTCGGCATGGGGCCGGGGCCGTTGAGTCTCGGCGACGAGCAGTGCGCGAGCGGCAGGGACGCGGCGGCGTGACGACAATACGGTTCGCGGTCATTTCCGAGGGGGTTTATTCGTGGCCGCTCTACGTCGCGCAGGCGCAACAATTGTTCGCATGCGAAGGCGTGAACGTCGACGTCACCGTTACTGGCTCGTCCACGCAGCAGCTTGAACGGCTCACCTGCGGCGATTACGACATCGGCCTTCAGCAATCCGACCACATCGTGCGTGGCGTCGAGCGCGGTGCCGATCTTTTTATATTCATGGCGCAGGCACTGGCGCCCGAGCTTTCTCTGGTGGCGGCGCCGGGCATCAAGGCGTTTGCCGATCTGAAAGGCAGGAACATTGCGGTCGATGGCGCGCGCACCGGTTACGCGCTGTTGCTGCGCAAGCTGCTTGCCGACAAGGGTTTGCGCGACGGTGATTACACGTTCAGGGAAATCGGCGGTTCGAAGGAGCGTTCCGACTCGCTGCAATCCGGCGCCACGGTCGCGAGCCTCTTGAATCCGCCGTTCGACCGCAATTTGTTCGCCGCCGGCTTCGGCAGTCTCGCTACGACGGGCGAATACTTTCCGACCTATCCCGGCTCGATTGCCGCGGCGCGGCGCGGCTGGGCGCGGCAGAATGAAAAGTCTTTGCTCGCCTATATTCGCGCCTTCCATACGGCTTATGATTGGCTGCGGGATACCCGCAACCAGGAGGAGGCGATCCGCCTCTTGCCGGCGCGGCTCAATATCGATCGCGCGACCGCCGTGCAGGCGTATGACCAGATCGTCCGACAACCGTTGCCGGCCATCACTGCAGATGGCTTGCGGCAGGTAATAGCGGTCGTGTGGGAATCCGAGGGCTTGCAGGGCGCGCAAAGCGATCCGGAAAAGTACATGGATTTGTCTTATCTCAATAAAGCGCGGCAGGCGCGCTGATACGCTTGGCACACCCCATGACCGACGCCACCACGCCCACGCACGACGCGCTCGTCGCCTCCGCCATCCACCATTGGGCGCCGCGCTTCGTCGCAAACGGCGTGCCGCTGACGGATTTTCAGGAAGTGACCGCCGGCATCTCGCGCTGGGCGGACTGGTGCCGGGCGTGGTGCGCGCGCGCCGCGGTGCATGAGGAAATCGGCAGGAAGGCGCTCGCCGCCGGCTACTTCTTATCGGCGGGGCAGCACCTGACCACCGCGGGAGTGTGCTACCACTTTGCCAAATTCGTATTTGTGCTCGACGTGATTGAAATGCGCGCGGCGCATATGAAGGCAGTCGAGTGCCGCAAGCTGGCGTTGCCGCATCTGCGCCCCGCCGGCGAGTATGTGCAAATTCCGTTCGAGGGCAAATCGTTCGCGGGCGTGCTGCGCCGCCCCGGTGGCGCCGCGCGTCCGCCGATCGTCGTCATGTGCATGGGGCTCGATTCGGCGAAAGAAGAAATGGACAGCTACGAAGCGCTGTTTCTGGCGCGCGGGCTGGCAACACTCAGTTTTGATGGGCCGGGGCAGGGCGAGTCGGAATACGATTTTGCGATTCGCGGCGATTACGAGGTGGCGGTTAAATCGGTCGTCGACTGGGTTACGCAACGCCACGACATCGATGCGGATAAAATCGGCTTGTGGGGTGTGAGCCTCGGCGGCTATTACGCGCCGCGCGCAGCGGCATTCGAGAAGCGCGTCAAAGCCTGTATCGGCCTGTCGGGGCCTTATGACATGGGATCCGCATGGGACGGGCTGCCGGAACTCACGCGCGAAACGTTTCGCACGCGCGCGCATTGCAAAACGCAGGACGAAGCGCGCCAAGTCGCGGCGACGCTGAGCCTTGCCGGCGTGGCGCAGAAGATCACGTGCCCATTGTATATTGTGACCGGCAAGCTCGATCGCGTGGTGCCGTGGCAGGATGCCGAGCGCCTCGCGCGTGAAGCGAAGGGCGCGGTCGAACTCGTGATCATCGAGGATGGAAATCACGTTGCCAATAACCGGGTTTACAAGTACCGTAGTCAGTCGGCCGATTGGATGGCGCAGCAGCTAGAGCCTGTCTCATCAATATCCACACGCGGATATTGATGAGACAGGCTCTTGGTGTGGCGCGGGCATAGCAGCTCGAATTACGCGAAATCCCGCAAGCCCTTCACGGGCGCGGGAAGCAACGTACAACGTACAATTAAAGGAGGAATTCATCATGCGTCGTCTGTTCATTTTTCTCGCTTTGGTCTGTGGCTGGCTTGCAGGTGCGGCAGTTGGCGCCGATCGTTACCCGACCAAGCAGATACGCATGGTGGTGCCGTTCCCGCCCGGCTCGGCGAGTGATTTTCTGGCGCGCACCATCGGCCAAAGGCTCAACGCCCTCTACGGCGAGCAGATCGTCATCGACAATCGTCCCGGTGCAGGCGGGCTGGTGGGCAGCAGCATCGTGGCGGCGGCGGCCCCCGACGGCTATACGATCACGATGATCGGCCAGCCGCACCTCGTCAACACGCTGATTCACAAGAGCCCGGGCTACCGTCCGTTCGATGATTTCGCTTCGGTGACAGAGGCCGCGTCGATGCCCAACGTGTTGGTCGTCAGCCCCGGCCTGCCGGTCAAATCAGTCACCGACCTGATCGCGCTGGCCAAAGCGAAACCCGGGCAGTTCAATTTTGGTTCTGCCGGCATCGGCAGTTCATCGCATCTTGCCGGAGAGATGTTCAAGTCCGCTGCCGGCATCGATATCGTCCACGTTCCGTTCCGGCTGCTCGGGGATGTTTTCACCGAGATGCTGGCCGGCCGCGTTCAACTTTATGTTTTCCCGTTGCCGGCGGCGATGCCGATGCTGCAACAAGGAAAGCTGCGCCCCTTGGCGGTCGCTACGCCCAAGCGCGCGGTGGCTATTCCCGATGTTCCGACCATGGCCGAATCAGGTCTGCCCGCTTTCCAGTCGGACAGCTGGTTCGGTATTTTGACGCCGGCCAAAACGCCGCGCGCGATCATCGCGCAGTTGAACAAGGACGTCGGCGCCATTCTGCGGGATCCTGCGATCAAGGAGCGCATGCTGGCGCAGGGCGCGGAACCTGTTTTCGGCACGCCGGAGCAGTTCCTGAAGCTGCAGCGGGACGAGTATGTGCGGATCCAGAAACTGGTCAAAGACATCGGCATCGAGCCCCGCTAGGCGCGTATCCACCCACCGCAACATCAGGAGACAAGACATGAAATATCTCGAAAACCGGGTAGTAATAATGGCCGCAGTGCTGCTGCTTGCCGCGGGCGCCGTTGCTGCGCAGGATAAATTTCCGACCAGGCCGATCCGGATGCTGGTGCCGTTTTCGGCCGGCAGCCAGACCGACATACTGGCGCGCTGGGTCGGGGAAAAAATGGGCGAACACTGGGGCCAGCAGGTGGTGGTGGACAACCGGCCGAGCGCCGGCGGGACCATTGCCTCGGAATTGGTGCTTGGCGCCAACTCCGACGGGCACACGTTGATGATGGTTTCCACCGGCCACGCGGGCAACGCGACGCTCTACTCCAAGCTGTCTTACGATACCGTCAAGGATTTCTCGGGCATCTCTCAGGTCGCCAGCGTGCCCAACATACTGATCGTGGCACCCGCGCTCGGCGCCAAATCGGTCAAGGAGCTGATCGCGCTCGCCAAGTCGAGGCCGGGGCAGTTCAACTTCAGTTCCGCCGGCATCGGCAGCGGCACGCAAATCAACGGCGAGATGTTCAAGCTCGCGGCGGGTATCGACGCGACCCACATCGCTTACAAGGGCGCGCCGGAGGCGCTTAACAACGTCATAGCGGGCAGCGTCCAGTTCAATTTTTCGCCGGTACTGGTTGCGGCCGGACAAGTCCGCGCCGGCAGGGTGGTGGCACTTGCCGTCAGCACCGCCGCCCGCTCGCCGATGTTCCCCGACGTGCCGACTGTCGCGGAGGCCGGCGTCCCCGGGTTCGATTTTGACCAGTGGTACGGACTGCTGGCATCGGCCAAAACGCCGCGACCGCTGATCAATCTGCTTAACAAGGAGGTCGTGCGTATCCTGAACCTTCCCGACATGAAGGAGCGCATGGTGAGCCAGGGGGCTACCCCCAAGCCGACCACGCCGGAGGAGTTCGATGCCTTCATCCGCGCCGAGGTCAAGAAGTTCGCCGCCGTGATCATCGCCGCCGGCGCGCGCGTCAACTGACGCTGCAAGACAGACAGCACGATGAAAACCACGCATCTCGAAGCGAGCGAGTTCCAGAAGGGCCGGGCCTTCTCGCCGGCGGTCATCACCGAAGGCGGCCGCATGGTTTGGCTCGCCGGGCAGACCGCGACGAAGGACGAGGCCGGCAGCGACATCTCCGGTAATTTCGACGCCCAGACGCGCGCGATTTTCGCGCAGCTTGACAAGACGCTGAAGCGCGCCGGCGGGTCGCTGGCGAATCTCGTCACCGTGACCGTGTTCATCAACGATCCGCGCTACGGCGACCGTTTCGTCGAGCTGCGCAAGGAGGCGTTCCCGGACGGGCGCTATCCGGCGAGCGCGCTGATCACCGTCACCGCCTTCGCGCGCCCCGGGATGCTCATCGAGATCCAGGGCGTTGGCGTGGTATGAGGATTTGCAAATGGAGATACAAATGAAACAGACGACCATTAGCACGCCCGAGGAGTTCGCGACCTACATTAAGTCGGAGATCGCGAAATGGGCCAAGATCGTGAAGGCCTCGGGCGCGCGGGCGGAGTGAGCGAGGACGGGAAGCTGGATTCCGCAGCGCCCGCCAGAGACAAGCGCGTCGAGATCGCGATTCGCGCCTGGGCGCCGCGTTTCGTCGCCAGCGGCGTGCCACTGGCCGATTTCGAAGAAGTCACCACGGGCATTAGGCAATGGGACGAATGGTGCGCGGCCTGGTCGGTGCGCGCGGCGGTGCATGAAGGGCTTGGACGCGAGGCGCTTGCCGCTGGCTGCGGGCTGAGTGCCGGCGGGCATTTCACGCGCGCGGCACTCTGCTACCATTTCGGCAAGTTCATGTTCGTGCACGACCGCGCACAGATGAAGGCGGCGCACGAGAAAACGGTGGAGTGCCGCCATCTCGCGCTGCCGCATCTCGATCCGCCGGGCGAGCGTGTGGCGATTCCCTATCAGGGCGGGACGCTGTATGGCATTTTGCGCAAGCCGGCGGGCGCGGTAAAACCGCCGGTGGTCGTGATCTGCGTCGGACTGGATTCGACCAAGGAAGAAATGGATGTGTATGAGAACATCCTGCTCGCGCGCGGCATGGCGACGCTGCCGTTCGACGGGCCTGGCCAGGGCGAGGCCGAGTGCGACCTGCCGATCCGCGGCGACTACGAGGTGCCGGTCGGGGCGGTCGTCGATTGCATCGAGACGCGCGGGGACCTTGATGCGTCGCGCGTCGGCGTGATGGGCGTGTCGCTCGGCGGTTACTACGCGGCGCGCGCCGCGGCGTTCGAGAAGCGTCTGAAGGCGTGCGTGTCGCTGTCGGGCCCGTACAGCTGGGTCGAGGTGTTCGATGCGCGCAACGAATTGTCGCGTGAAGCATTCAGGGTGCGCAGCCACAGC
>JANNPG010000006.1:0-2358 GCA_031399805.1 Betaproteobacteria bacterium
ACGCCGCTCGCCGAAAACCTGATCGCCGGCATGAGCATAGGCATGGCCGCCGAAGGCTTGAAGCCGGTTGCCGAAATCCAGTTTTCGGGTTTTTCCTATACGGTCATCGACCAGCTTCTCAATCACGCCGGGCGCCTGCGCCACCGCACGCGGGGACGCCTGAGCTGCCCGCTGGTATTGCGCACGCCGTGCGGCGCGGGCATCCATCCGCCCGAGCATCATTCGGAGAGCCCGGATGCGATGTTCGCCCACATTCCGGGCATCCGTGTTGTCTATCCGTCGTCCCCCAAACGCGCGTACGGCCTGCTGCTCGCGGCAATCCGCGATCCGGATCCGGTGGTATTTCTCGAACCGACCCGCCTTTACCGGCTCTTTAAGGAGGACGTGACCGATAATGGCGACGCCGCTGCGCTCGACACCTGCTTCACGCTGCGCGAAGGCCACGATGTGACGCTCGTGAGTTGGGGCGCCATGGTCTATGAGACCTTGCAGGTCGCCGATGAACTCGCCGAACAAGGCATCGCCGCCGAAGTCATCGACGTGGCGACGTTAAAACCAATCGACTTCGATACCCTGCTCGCGTCGGTCGCGAAAACCGGACGCTGCGTCATTGTTACCGAGGCGCCGCGCCACTGCAGCATCGCCTCCGAAATCGCGGCCACCCTCGCTGAACACGGATTGCTCACGTTGCTCGCGCCAGTGCAGCGCGTTACCGCCCCCGATGTCATCGTGCCGCTGTCGCGGCTCGAACATTATTACCTTCCAAGCAAGCAGCAAATTACCGCTGCGGTGCGCAGAGTTCTCGAATTCGCATAATGAGAATCTTCAAACTACCCGATCTCGGCGAAGGCCTGCAGGAAGCGGAAATCGTGACCTGGCACGTCAAGGCCGGCGATACCGTCGCGCTCGACCAAGCCCTCGTATCGGTCGAAACCGCCAAGGCCATCGTCGATGTTCCCTCGCCCTATGCCGGCAAGATCGTAAAACTCTACGGCAACGAGCGCGACGTCGCGCACGTCGGCCAGCCGCTGGTAGGATTCGACGGCGGCGATGATGCAGACACCGGCACGGTGGTCGGCAAAATGGAAGTTGGCCAGAAAGTCATCGCCGATGCGCCCGCCGCCGCCACACCGCTCGCGCATGGCATCAAGGCGACGCCGGCGGTGCGCGCGCTCGCGCGCAAGCTCAACATCGATCTGGCCATGGTGACGCCCACCGGCGCGGACGGGCTGATCACGAGCAACGACGTGCAACGCGCGGCGCGCATCCTGGCCGCCATCGGTCCGCAGGAACTCCTGCGCGGCGTGCGCAAGGTGATGGCGCAAAGCATGACGCTGGCGCACGCTGAGGTCGCGTCCGCGACACTCATGGACGACGCCGATATCGACGCGTGGCGCGCGGGCGGCAACATCATGCTGCGCTTGATCCGCGCGCTCGTTGCGGCATGCCGCACTGAACCCTCGCTCAACGCATGGTACGACAGTCAGGCCGTCGGACGGCGGTTGCTCAAGAACGTCGATCTCGGCATTGCCGTCGATACGCCCGATGGCTTGCTCGTGCCGGTATTGCGCAACGTCGAAGCGCGCACACCCGCCGACCTTAAAGCCGCGTTGACCAAACTCATTCAGGACACGCGCGACCGTAAAGTGCCGCCGGAAGATTTGCGCGCGAACACCATCACGCTGTCGAATTTCGGGCCGATCGCGGGCCGTTATGCGTCGCCCATCGTGTTGCCGCCGACGGTCGCGATCGTTGGCGCGGGCCGCGTTTTGAAGGAAGTCGTGGCGGTCGACGACAAGGCTGTAGTGCACCGCATGCTGCCGCTGTCGGTAACGTTCGATCATCGCGCGGTGACGGGCGGCGAAGCCGGACGTTTCATGGCCGCAATGATCATTGATCTGCAACGTCCGGAATAAGAGCGTTTCAAAATGAAATACTCCTGGTGCTATGGACGCGCTCTTGTCCTCCAAGGGGACTTCCTCCGGGCGTAGCGCAGGCGACTCGCCTGCACCGTCAACGAATGCAGGCGGGTCGCCTGCGCTACCTTTATTTTGAAATGCGCTCTAAATATCCCCACACACCCCTTCTGATTGCGAGAGGACAACTATGCCCGCCACCAAGCCCAACCGCTTCCCGCTGCTGACCGCCGCAACGATCAGGAAAATGGTCGAAATCCGCCGCGTGCACGTTCTCAACAAGCGCGCAATTCGCTACGGCAAGTCACTTGGCGACGCCGTCGGCATGCGCGACATGGGCATTCATCTGGTGCGCATCGCGCCGGGCGCCGACTCTACCGAATATCACACCCATTATTGCGACGAAGAATTCCTCTACATCCTGTCCGGCCGCGGCGTCGCG
>JANNPG010000009.1:0-23642 GCA_031399805.1 Betaproteobacteria bacterium
CGGCCATGAGGACGTCGAATATGTGAAAGCGTCGGACGAACATGGCGTTCTGCAAATTACCGGCGCGACGCGCTTCAAGGTGGGCGACAAGCTGAAACTCATCCCCGGGCATTGTGATCCGACGGTCAATCTTTACGACTGGTTCGTGTGCATGCGCAACGGCCGCGTCGAGGCGCGGTGGCCGATCACCGCGCGCGGCGCAGTATTGTGAGGGGAACCGCCGATGAACGCCGATAGAAAATCTTAAATTATCAGCGTTTATCTGCGTTCATCGGCGGCCAGCACGGGAAACCTGGCGAGCAACGCGGCCAGCAGGGCGAATTGCGAAAACAGCTTCAGGCGGGCGGACCCGCGTTCCGGCAAACATTGGATGTGTTGGAGCATCGTAACCTCCCCGTTATTGGCTGCAATAACCTGCAGCGGAGCAATAAAAATGCGGCTTTACCCGACTTCGTCCCGCGCCGCAACAAGACAGCCTTCAAGCACAGGCAAAGTTTGTCTTAACAGTCCCTTGCCGGCAATTCCGGATTGCCGGCGTAACCCCGCCAGTCAATCGCACACTGCCAAATGTATCATGAAAAGTCCGCATGGCTCGGTGCGCGGTCCGCCGCAAGTTGCACGCGCGAAGCGATGGGTTCATGCTGTCAATTCCGCCGTCCCTCGGACACTGGTATGAAATGGCTTAAACGCAGTTTGATCGCGCTTGCGCTGCTGCTTGCAATTGTCGCGGCGGTACCGTTCCTGATCACGCTGGATGATTATATTCCGCGGATCGAAAAAGAAGTATCGGCCAAGTTGAAGGAGCCGGTAACCATAAAAAGCATTAAATTCGGCACGCTGCCGTTGCCGCATATTACGGTCGACGGCATCGCGGTCGGCAAGACCGAAGACATCAAGCTCGGGAAAGTCACTGTGACGCCCGATCTGTTCTCGCTGTTCTCGGCAACGAAAGTCATCAAGTCCCTCGAGTTGAAGTCGCTGGTGTTGACACAGAAGGCGATCGACAAGATTCCGGCATGGAGTAAAGCCGACGGCGCCAGGTCACCTGCGCAACCGCCGCTCGCGAGGATAGAAAGCATCCGGCTCGATGACGCGCTGGTCAAACTCGACAAGGCGAGCTTCGGTCCGTTTGACGCGCGGGTCAATCTGGACAGCAAGGGTGAGCCGGTCGACGCGTTGATTACCACGCAGGACGGCAAACTCAAGGCCTCAATCAAGCCTGACAAGTTGAATTATCTGATCGACGCCAGCGCGAAAGCGTGGAAGTCGCCGGCCGGGCCGGCGATAGAGTTTGACGAACTCATTATCAAGGGCGTGGCGACGCTCAACAGTGCCGACTTCAGCCAGATCTCCGCCAAGCTGTATGGCGGCACGGTGAACGGAAAAGCGACCGCTGCCTGGCAGAAAGGGCTGCAGATCAAGGGCAGCCTCGATATCAAGCAGGTGGAATTGAAATCACTGGTGCCGCTCGTGTCGCCGGGCACCAACATGAGCGGAAGACTCAACGCGAAACCCGTGTTTTCGGCGTCTGCCGCCGATCCCAACCAGTTGCTGAGTGCATTGCATCTGGAAACACCGTTCGACGTGAAAAACGGCATATTGCATGGCGTCGACATCCAGAAAGCAGCGACCAGTTTTATCACGAAAGGTCCAACTGGCGGCGAGACGCGCTTTGACCAGTTGTCGGGGCATCTCGTCAGGAACCGCGGCGCTCACCAGTTCACGCAACTCAAAATTTCCTCGGGAGCGCTGGCCGCCGACGGCAATGTCAACATTTCTCCCAAGCAGGAGTTGTCCGGGCGCGTCAACGCGCAGGTCAAAGCGGTCGGCACCAGCGCAAATATCCCGCTCAATGTCGCGGGCACGGTTCAGTCACCTCTGCTTTATCCAACTGGCGGCACCATGGCCGGTGCGGCAATCGGCACCGTGCTGATGCCAGGCGTGGGCACAGGGGTGGGCGCAAAAGCCGGACAGGCCATCGAGAATCTGTTCGGCAAAAAGAAATAAGCCGCCACCGCTTCGCTTGCCGCCAGGGAAACCGGCGCGTGAGCACTGCGCGATTGACGATTGCAAGTTTGACTAGGAACGCGGCACGGGTTCAGTGCGTGCGAGCATTTGCCTGACCCACGGCAGAAAAAAGTATGCCGGAAACGCGAGGAAAAAGGTAAGCAGAAAATACGCGGAGTAGCCCAACGCCTCGGCGCCGAAGCCGCTCGCCCAGCCGGCGAACGAGCGCGACAGCGCGAACACCGACGACAGCAGCGCGTATTCGGTCGCCGCGCGCTGCTTGGCCACGATCGCCATCAGGAACGCCAGGAACGCGGCGGTGCCGAGCCCGCCGGTGAACGACTCGATCGCGCTTGCGGTATACAGCAGGGCGCGGTGCTCGAGCAGCAGCGTGCTGCCGGTGGCGGCTGCGGGAATCACCGCCGCCGCCAGTGCGTAACCGAGATTGGACACGGCCTGGAACAGTCCCAGCACCCACAGCGCGCGGTAGATGCCGGCGCGGTCGGTGTACCAGCCGCCGGCGAGGCCGCCGGCGATCGATAGCCCCAGCCCGAGGTTGACCGACACCAGCCCGATCTCGGTCGCGGTGAAGCCGCTATCGACCCAGAACGGCTTGACCATGAATCCCATCGACGCGTCGGCGAGCTTGAAGATCAGGATGAAGACGAGCACCGGCATGATGCCCGGGCGTCTAAGGAGTTCCATCAAGGCGCCGAACATCGGGCCCTGCGGCACATCCGGCGTGGCCGGCGCCGCGCGCGGCAGCGCGACAAAACGCACGATCGCCAGCACCCCGAACACCGCGCAGGCCAGTCCCCACGCAATCGGCCAGAAATTCGGCTGGTGCGGCGACCAGCGCATGGCGTTGTCGATCAGCCACAGGCAGCCGAGCGCAAACAGCAGCACCAGCGCCAGCGCCTGCGGGTGCAGCACGATGCCGCGCAACTCGTCCGGAAGGGTCGGTCCGGTGCGGCGCGCAACAATAAGTTCGCGCGGCGCGGCGAGGCAGAACGCCGCGCACGCGCCGAACACGAGCGCGGCGCAGATGAAAGCACCGCTCCACGCCAGATAATCCGAGAGGATCAGGATGCCGCCGGCGGCAAGCATGCCGACGCGGTAAAAGCCGATGCGCACGCCGTTGGCGAGCCCCATTTCGCCGCGGTCGAGCAGCTCGATCGTGTAGCCGTCGATCGCGATGTCGTTGGTCGCCGACAACAGCGTGAACACGCCGATCGCAAGCCACGCCCACGCCGGCAGGCCCGCAGTCACCGCGAACGTGAGCATTACCGCGCCCATCGCAAGGTCCACCGCGGCCATCCACAGGCGGTGATGGCGGAAATGGTCGACCGCCGGCGCCCACAGGAATTTCAGCGTCCAGGCGAGCCCGAGCAGGCTGATGATGCCGATGTTCCGGAGCTCGACGCCCTGCTGGCGGAACCACACCGGGAAGATGTCGTAGAAAATGCCGAGCGGAAAGCCTTCGGAGAAATACAGCACCGCGACCCAGAACAGCTTGGATCGCAGCAGCGGTTGACGCTGGCTGATGCCGCCGGATGCGCTCAAAGCGGTGCCGGCTGTCGGGATGCGGAGTCGGTCATGTCGAGGCGCGGCTTAGCGCGCCCGCGTGAAGCGGTAAACCGCGAGGCTGCCGAGCAGGTTCGGCAGCAACGTCACCGCGTTGCCGCCGCGCATCACGATGCGCTCGAGGATGTGCACCTCATGCGTGCCGCAGAAATTCTCGAAGTCGGTAATTGTGCATAAATGAATATTGGGCGTGTCGAACCACGCGTACGGCAGATTATTCGATACCGGCATATTGCCGCGTATGACCTGCAGCCGGTTGCGCCAGTAGCCGAAATTGGGAAACGTGACTATGCCCTGGCGGCCGACGCGCAACATTTCGCGCACTACGCGCTCGCTGCTGCGTACGGCCTGCAAGGTTTGCGACAGGATCACATAATCGAAGGAGCCGTCCGCGAATCCCGACAGCCCGCGTTCCAGGTCACCCTGCACCACGTTGACGCCGTTCCTGACGCACGCAAGGATGCCGTCATCGTCGATCTCGACGCCGTAGCCGATGGCGTCGCGCTCGGCAGCGAGATAGCGCAGCAGGGTGCCGTCGCCGCAGCCCAGATCGAGTACGCGCGAGGCGGGATCGATCCAGTTGGCGATCGCCGCAAAATCGGCGCGTTGCATGGCGTTCGTATTCATGCGCCCAGACTCTTCGCGATGCGGTCGTAATAAGCCGCGACCAGGTGGTGGTAACGCGCATCATCGAGCAGGAACGCGTCATGGCCGTGCGGCGCATCGATCTCTGCGTACGTCACGTCGCGGCGGTTGTCGAGCAGGGCCTTGATGATTTCGCGCGAGCGCTCCGGCGAAAAACGCCAGTCGGTCGTGAACGAGACAACCAGAAATTTCGCGGTCGCGGGCTCCAGCGCGAGGCTCAGATTGCCGCCGTGCGCGGCGGCGGGGTCGAAGTAATCGAGCGTCTTGGTGATGCGCAAGTACGTGTTGGCGTCGAAATAGTCCGCGAACTTGTCGGCCTGGTGGCGCAGGTAGGACTCGATCTCGAACTCGACGCCGAACGTGTAATCGAGCTTGCCGTGGCGCAACTGGCGGCCGAATTTGCTCGCCATCTCGTCGTCCGACAGATAGGTGATGTGGCCGACCATGCGCGCGACCCGGAGGCCGCGCGTCGGCCGCGTGTGGTGCTCGTAATAATGCCCGCCGTGGAAATCGGGGTCGGTGATGATTGCCTGGCGCGCGATTTCGTTGAACGCGATGTTCTGCGCCGACAGATTGGGGGCGCACGCGATCACCAGCGCGTGTCCGATGCGCTCGGGATACTGGATCGTCCACGACAGCGCCTGCATCGCGCCGAGGCTGCCGCCCATGACCGCGGCGAAGCGCCGGATGCCAAGTTGATCGGCGAGCCGCGCCTGCGTCGTGACCCAGTCCTCGACCGTGACAATCGGAAAATCCGCCCCCCAAGGCTTGCCTGTCGCCGGGTTGGGCGACGAGGGGCCGGTCGAGCCGAAGCAGCCGCCCAGGTTGTTGACGCCGATTACGCAAAAACGGTCGGTGTCGAGCGGCTTGCCGGGACCGATGAGGTTATCCCACCACCCGATATTTGTTGGATCGTCAGCGTAGTAGCCGGCGACGTGGTGGGAGGCGTTCAACGCGTGACACACCAGCACCGCGTTGGATTTGTCCGCGTTGAGCGTGCCGTACGTTTCGTACGCGAGTTCGTAAGCGGCGAGCGACGCGCCGCTACTCAACGCGAGCGGCGCGGTGAATTTCGCGCTACGCGGGGTGACTGCCCCGACTGAATGTGGGTCTGCTGTGCCGTCCATAAACGAAAAAACCCGGTCAGCTTGCGCTTGTCCCGGGTTGTCCTTCTCTTTAGCCGGATTTATTAGGCGCCCGCAAGCTGAACTCAAATCGGCGCACAAAAGCTGGCATAACCTTACAGGGTCATGGCGGGAGTTGTCAAATATCCGTCTCGCGCGACCCGCCTCAAACCCGCGATTTCACGCAGGATATGCCGCCCCGCGCAAGGCTCGCGTGACCGGGCCCGCCGGGGCCGTGCGTGAAAAAGAACGGCGGCCCCCATCCCGCATCCCGCGAGCGCACGCCTTCAGGCGTTCAGCTTTGCCAGCATGGCGCGCAGTTTGTCCGGGTCGTCGGCGCGCAGCATTTTGCTTACCTGCGGCGCGATGTCGCGCAGTTTCGATTTCAATACCTGCTGTTTGACTTCGAGCAGGCACGCCGGATGCATCGAAAACTGGCGCAGTCCGAAACCGAGCAATAGGCGCGTGAGTTGCACGTCGCCCGCCATTTCGCCGCACAGGGCGATCGGCTTGCCGGCCTTGTTGCACGTGCGGATGATGTGCGCGACGAGATTCAACACCGCCGGGTGCAGCGGATCGTAGAGGTGCGACACCGTGTCGTCCGTGCGGTCGATCGCGAGCGTGTACTGGATAAGGTCGTTGGTGCCGATCGACAGGAAGTCGAGCTTGCTGATGAATGTATTGATCACCAGCGCCGCCGCCGGAATTTCTATCATGCCACCGACCTCGAGCGTGCGGTCGTAAGGGATGTATTTGTCTTCCAGGGATTGCTTGGCCTGCGCGACATAGCCGAGCGCTTGCGTGATTTCCGGCGCGCTCATCAGCATCGGGATCAGGATCTTCAACTTGCCGTAGTGCGATGCGCGCAGCATTGCGCGCAACTGCACGAGGAACATCTGCGGCTCGGTGAGCGACAGCCGGATCGCGCGCAGGCCGAGCGCCGGATTGGCGCCTGTCGATACCGCGCCGTTGATCTGCTTGTCGGCGCCCAGGTCGTAGGTGCGGATCGTGACCGGCAAACCGTCCATTTCGCGCACCACCCTGCGATACGCCTCGAACTGCTCATCTTCGTCGGGCAGGTTATCGCGGTTCAAGAACAGGAACTCGGTGCGAAAGAGGCCGATTCCCGTCGCGCCGTTTTCCCGCGCATCCGCGATGTCGTCCGGCAACTCGATATTGGCCTGCAGATCGATCTCGATCGCATCGAGCGTGGTGGCGCGCGTGTCGCGCAGGCGCTTCAATTTTTGCCGCTCGAGTTCCCATTGATGCTGGCGCAGCTTGTATTCGGCGAGCGTCTGCAGGTCGGGGTCGACGATGATTACGCCCTGCGTGCCGTCGACGATCAGCAATTCGTTTTCGCGCACCAGCTGGCGCGCGTAGTGCAGCGCGACAATCGACGGAATGTTCAGGCTGCGCGCGACGATCGCCGTGTGCGAAGTGGTGCCGCCGAGGTCGGTGACAAAGCTCGCGAACTGGTGCTGCTTGAACTGGATCACGTCCGCCGGCGACAGGTCGTGCGCGACGAGGATCAGATTTTGCTCGTCGCCCGTGCGCGCCGGTGGCGCATAACCGGGTTGCCCGAAGAGCACCTTCATCAGGCGCTCGACAACCTGGAACACGTCGGCTTTGCGTTCGCGCAGATAGCCGTCCTCGATCTGGTCGAACTGGTCGAGCAGCGCATCCATCTGCACCTTGAGCGCCCACTCGGCGTTGCACTGCTCGGTTTCAATGATCACGCGCGGCGTTTTCGACAGCGTCGCGTCGTTGAGTATCATCAGGTGCAGATTCAGAAAAGCGTCGAATTCCTGCGGCGCGCTGGCTGGAATCTGCGTGCGCAGTTCCTCGAGTTCGGCGCGCACGGTCGTCAACGCCGCGTCGAAGCGCGCTATTTCCTCGGTGATCTGGTGTTGCGGCACCGCGTAGTGCGCGACCTCGAGCTTGGCGTGCGAGACGAGGTGCGCGTGCCCGATGGCGATGCCACCGGACACCGGAATGCCGTGCATGGTAAAGCTCACGAGGCCTTCGCCCTCGTTAAGGATGAGGGATGAAGGATGAAGGATGAAGTAAGGCTGGCACGCGCAAGGGCTGCCATGCATTCATTCTTCATCCTTCCGCCTGCATCCTTGATTACTCCGCTTCTTCGAAACAACCGGCAATCAGCCCGGTGAGCGCCGTCATCGCAGCTTCTTCGTCCGGGCCGTCGGTTTCTATGCTGATGGTGGAGCCCTTGGCCGCGGCCAGCATCATGACGCCCATGATGCTTTTGGCGTTCACACGCTTGCCATTGCGCGCGACCCAGATATTGCTGGTGAACTGGCCCGCAAGCTGGGTAAGCTTGGCCGACGCGCGCGCGTGCAGCCCCAGCTTGTTGACGATCTCAGCGTCCCGTTGCAGCATTGTGCAGTTTGAACACGGGTACGCGTATCACGCCTTCACAGCCGCCGCTGATCGCCTTGGTCACTATGGTTTGCAGATCGCGGTCGCGGTAAGTCAGCACGCGAATCAGCATCGGCAGGCTGACGCCGGCGACGGCCTCGATCTTGCCCGGCATCACGAGCTTGGACGCGAGATTGCTCGGCGTGCCGCCGTACATGTCGGACAGAATCAGCACGCCGCTGCCGTCATCGAGCTCCTTCGCGAGCGTGCGCGCCTGCGGCAAGAGCAGCGTCGGGTCGTCTTGCGCGGTGACCCCGAGTTGATTCAGGCGCGGCGGCCGCTTGTTGAGGACATGGCTCGCGCAATGGATCAGGCTCTCGCCAAGCGTGCCATGGGTGATGATCAATAGGCCTATCATGCGGGGGCGGTTGGGTGCGGTTTAACAGGCGAAATTATACTACTTCGGCGTGCGGTGCCGGACGCGACGGGCAACGCATCCGGCGCAAAATGCTTGATCTTCCGGAACTGCCGGGTGACGGGACCGGCTCAACGCCGTTCGACCGCGTGCTCCACCGCGTCGAGCAGCATGCCGGCGACGTTGAAGCCGGTCTGGTCAGTGATTTCCTGAAAACAGGTCGGGCTGGTGACATTGACTTCGGTCAGAAAGTCGCCGATCACGTCGAGTCCGACGAGCAACAGACCCTGGGCGTGGAGCAGCGGACCGAGCGTCTCGGCAATTTCACGGTCGCGCGGGGTCAATTCACGCGCGACACCGGTGCCGCCGGCGGCGAGATTGCCGCGTGTCTCGCCGGCCTTGGGTATGCGTGCGAGTACATACGGCACGGGTTTGCCGCCGATCAGCAAAATGCGCTTGTCACCGTCGACGATGGCCGGGATGTAGCGCTGCGCCATGATCGTGCGCCGCCCGTAGTGCGTCACGGTTTCGATGATCACGTTGAGATTCGGGTCCTTGCCGTGGACGCGGAATACCGACGCGCCGCCCATGCCGTCCAGCGGTTTCAGAATGATGTCGTCATGCGCAGCGAGAAAGTCGTGGATCAGCGCGGCATGGCGGGTGACCAGCGTGGGTGCTGCGAATTGCGGAAAGCGCACGATCGTCATTTTCTCGTTGCAGTCGCGAATCGCGCGCGGGTTGTTGAAAACGCGCGCGCCCTGCTCCTGTGCGAGTTCGAGCAGATACGTGCTGTAGACGTACTCCATGTCGAACGGCGGGTCCTTGCGCATCACAACCGCGTCGAAATCCTTGAGCGCCGTCGCCTGCGCCGGATCGGCGCGATACCACGCATCCGGGTCGCCGGTGAGGTGCAGTCTCTGCGCATGGCCCGTCACCGTCCCGTCCTGCCAGATGACGTCTTCCTGCTGCATCGCGTAGAGGTCGTGCGCGCGCGCGGCCGCTTCGCGCATCATCGCGAACGTGGAATCCTTGTATATTTTGAAGTCGTCGAGCGGGTCGACGATGAATGCGATTTTCATGGCTGGCGGCGGCGCGGGATCAGGTCTGCGCCACGCTCGGCGCGAACGCGGATTCCGTCTGTTCGAGTTCGATGGCGGCGGCGACCAGCGCCAGTCGCGCAATGACGCCGTAGGCATAGAAGCGGTTCGGCGGGCAATCCGGGTCGTCCAGATCAGGCGAATAACAGGGTTTTTCGAACGCGAGCGGCACGAACTGCATGCCCGGCGCGTTCAGGCTCTGATCCTGGCCGCGGCTCGAGTGCACGCGGTAAAAGCCGCCGACGACGAAATGATCAATCATGTAAACGACCGCTTCGGCCGCCGCGCCATCGACGAACTCGGCGGTGAGGATGCCTTCCTGCACCAGCACTTCATGCACCTCGAGGCCTTCCTTCACCACCGCCATCTTGTTGCGCTGCTTGCGGTTCAGTCCGCGCACTTCGGACGGATCTTTCACCGTCATGATACCCATGCCGTAGGTGCCGGCATCCGCTTTCACGATCACGAACGGTTCCTGCGTAATACCGTATTCCTTGTACTTGGCGCGAACATCGGCGAGGATTTCCGACACGTAGCCTTCGAGGCATTCTTCACCCTGGCGCGCGTGAAAATCGATTTTTCCGCATTTTTCGAAATAGGGATTGATCAGCCATGGATCGATGCCGATCAACTTGGCGAATTCGCCCGCAACATCCTTGTAGACTGCGAAGTGCTTCGACTTGCGGCGCATGAACCATCCCGCATGCAGCGGCGGCAGGACGGTTTGCTCGAGATTCGTCAGGATTTCCGGCAGTCCCGACGACAGGTCGTTATTCAGCAGCACGACACACGGATCAAAGCCGTCGATGCTGAGGCGATTTCCGTTGCGTTCGATCGGCTCGAGCGTGAGTTTCTTGCCATCCGGCAGGTCGATCTCGGTCGGCGCCGTGATATCCGGCAACAGGCTGCCGATGCGCACGAGCATCCCCGCGTGACGCAGGATTTTCTGCAACGCCGCCACGTTTTGCAGGTAGAACGTATTGCGCGTGTGGTTCTCGGGGATCAGCAGCAAGCCGCGCGCGTCGGGGCAGATTTTTTCCACCGCCGCCATCGTGGCCTGGACGCACAGCGCATCGAATTCGGGGTTGAGGTTGTTGAATCCGCCCGGATACAGATTGGTGTCGACGGGTGCTAACTTGAAGCCGCTGTTGCGCAGATCGACCGACGCATAAAAAGGCGTCGCGTGTTCCTGCCATTGGGCGCGAAACCAATGCTCGATCTCGGGCATCGTCTTCAGGATGCTGCGCTCGAGGTCCAGCAGCGGGCCGGTAAGGGCCGTGGTGAGGTGCGGAACAGTGGTCATGGCAGCTCGCAACGTGGCCGGGCGGGTATTGTAGCAAACCCGCGCGCCAGGCCCGGCGCAGGGCGGGCAGGGCGCGGCAGCCGTCCGATTGCCGGCAGTTCCCGCTGGACAGCCGGCCTATCGCCGCGCGTTTCCCGGTGTTAGTCTGGACGTTCAACAGCGGAGCCCGCCATTCATGAGTTTCAAAATCGAGTCGGCACAGCACGCCGACATACCCCGCCTCGCGGAATTGCTGAATGATCTTTTTGGCGTCGAGCTCGACTTCACCGCCGACGCGACGCGCCAGGTGCGGGGCCTCGAAATGCTGATCGCGGAGGCTGCGAATAACGACCGGCAGGCAATCGTCGTGGCGCGCGATGACAGCGGCATGGTCGTCGGCATGGCGAGCGTCCATCTCGTGATTTCGACTGCGGAAGGCGCGTTCTCGGCGTGGATCGAGGACGTGGTGGTGCATCCCGAACACCGCCGGCGCGGTATCGGCAAGCAACTGGTTGAGCACCTGCTGGCATGGGCCAAGGCGCGTGACGCGACGCGCGCCCAACTCGTCGCCGATCAGGAAAACGCCAGCGCCCGGCTTTTTTACACCGCGCTGGACTGGCAGCCGACGCAGCTTACGGTGCGCCGCCGGTTCGTCACGTAGCCGCAGGTCGTTACACCCAAAAAATGGGCGCCCGCGGGCGCCCATTGATTTTCATGGGTGACTTCTTACGTGTGATACGCAGACTCGCCGTGCTCGTTGATGTCGAGTCCTTCGCGTTCCACTTCTTCGCTGACGCGCAGTCCGACAATGATGTCCGCTATCTTGAACGCGATAAACGCGACCACCGCGGTCCAGATCACGGTCATGCCTACGGCTTTCGCCTGGATCAGTAACTGCTCGAGGATCGGATTGGAGCCGACCTTGCCAGTCACCCAATCGGTGACGAGTCCCGGCCCGCCCAGATCCTGCGAGTTGAAGATGCCGGTCATCAAGGCGCCGAAGATGCCGCCAATTGCGTGCACGCCAAAAACATCCAGCGCATCGTCAGCGCCCAGCATTTTCTTGAGGCCGTTGACGCCCCACAGACACAGGGGGCCGACGAGCAGACCGATGGCGAAAGCGCCGGCGATGCCGACGTTGCCGGCCGCTGGAGTGATCGCTACCAGGCCGGCAACCGCGCCGGACGCTGCACCCAGCATCGAGGGCTTGCCCTTGAACATCCATTCGGCGAACATCCACGTCAGCACCGCGCAGGCGGTCGCCAGAAAAGTGTTCATGAACGCGAGCGCCGCGGCGCCGTTCGCTTCGAGCGCGGAACCCGCGTTGAATCCGAACCAGCCGAACCACAGCATCGCCGCGCCTATCATCGTCATGGTCAGGTTGTGCGGCGACATCGCTTCCTTGCCGTAACCCACCCGCTTGCCGAGCATGTAAGCGCCGACCAGTCCCGCGACACCCGCATTGATGTGCACCACGGTGCCGCCCGCGAAGTCGAGCGCGCCCCACTGCCAGAGCAAGCCTGCCTTGGCGGTGAGTTCGTCAACGAGCTTCGGATCGGTGTAGGCATCGGGGCCCATCCAGAACCACACCATATGCGCGATCGGGGCATAGCTGAACGTGAACCACAGCACCATGAAAATCAGCACCGCGGAAAACCGCATGCGTTCCGCGACTGCGCCGAGTATCAGGCAGCAGGTAATCGCCGCGAAAGTCGCCTGAAACGCGACAAACACCAGCTCATACATCGGTGTTGCTTTGCTGAAAGTGGCGCCCAGTGCGAACTCGCCTTTCGCGGCGTCGAACGTGCCTTTCAGGAACAACCGGTCGAAGCTGCCGAAGAAAGCGTTGCCTTCCGTGAACGCGAGGCTGTAGCCGTAAACGCACCACAGGACGGTGATCAGCGAAAACACGACGAACACCTGCATCAGCATCGACAGCATGTTCTTGCTGCGCACGAGTCCGCCATAGAAGAGCGCCAACCCGGGCACGCTCATCAGCAGCACCAACGCGGTTGCGGTCAACATCCAGGCGGTATCGCCTTTGTTGGGCTGGGGCGCGGGAGCTGCAGTTGCCGCCGCGGCGGGCGCTGCTGCTGCGGGCGCTTCGGCGGCGGGTTTGTCCGCGGCCTTGTCTTGAGCGACGACGGGCAGCGCGGTGCCGAAGCTGAATGCAACGGCCAGCGCTAGTACGACTAGTAGACGTTTCATTATGAGTTCTCCCTTATATCGCATCGGCGCCGGTTTCACCGGTGCGGATGCGATAAACCTGTTCGAGTTCAAACACGAAAATCTTACCGTCGCCGATCTTGCCGGTATTGGCCGATTTTTCGATGGCTTCAATCACCTGATCGAGCATTTCGCTCTTGATGGCGGCCTCGATTTTCACTTTGGGCAAAAAGTCCACCACGTATTCCGCGCCGCGATACAGCTCGGTATGGCCTTTCTGCCGCCCGAATCCTTTGACTTCGGTCACGGTAATGCCCTGCACGCCGATCGCGGACAGCGCCTCCCGCACTTCGTCAAGCTTGAAAGGCTTGATGATTGCTGTGACTAACTTCATGTGGGATCCTTTGACTTGATCTAACGATACGTTATGGGGGCTAGAACTTGTAAATTGCTTGGACACCAAACGAGTTTTGATTGTTGCTTGCCGTCGTGTTGTTTGAATTGATGAAGGCCGGGACATTCGAGCGATCACCGCGGATTTCGGCGCGCAGATCGAGGTTCTTGAGCGGCGAATAGCCGAGCGTCAGGGTCGCCTCTTTCCATTTCTGCGCAACACCGGTGCGATAACCGTCGCCATCGTCGAAGTATTCGGCGCGGAACGACAGCCGCCACTGCTCGGTCAATTGGTAATTGACATAGCCCGCTACGCCTTGCCACTTCGACTTGGTGGCGGCGTTGGGCGTGACGGTTGCGGTGTTGTCCTGCGTGGCGTAGTCGTAGTTCAGGATCAGCGTGAGCTTGTCAGTCGCGTTGTAGGTCGCCACCAGGTCAATGAGATTTCTTTGCCCCTCGGGGCCGGTGCCAACGAGGCCGCCGACCCGCTCCTTGCCAAAGTGCCCCATGGCGCTGAGCGAAAACGCTTTGGTCGGCGCGAACAAGCCGCCGAGCTCGAACGTCTTCGATGAATTAGTGTCCTTGATCGCATCCCAACCCTGGTTGACCCCGGCAAGGAGGGTGAACGTGTCGGTCGCCGCGTAGCTCGCCCGCAACCCAGTGTGCGTGAACGGGATCGCGTAACCAAACAGGATCGAGCGCGAATAGTTGGGGTTGGCCGTACTGTTGATCACCTCCGCCCCAGCCGATGTTACGAATTTGCCCGCGATAACCGTGAACGGCCCGGTCGCGTATTGCGCAAAGGCTTGGGTGACGTCCCAGTAGTCCTTCCTGCAGGCGGTGCCTATCGCTGTCTGACCAGTGGCAAGGTTACAGACATCGCCGTTGTTCGGATTGGTGGAGTACGGCGCGATGACATCCGCGTCCTTGCCAAGGGTCACGTTCAGTAACCCACCAAAGCCTTCCTTCGGCTGCTTGGCGAGAGTGAAGGCGGCTTGATGAAGTTGCAGGGCGTTGCGTTTAAAATCAAACACCCGGGCCGGCCCGCCAGCGACAACGCCAGGGCCTGCGGGCGTGGTATTGAATGCACCGCTACCTGACAAATGCGTGTAGCCGACGTCGAGGTAACCGGTAAGGTCGAAGCCCAAGATCGAGATCGGTTTGTCTTCGGCAGGCTTGTCCGCAGCCGGAGGCGGCGCCGCTTGCGCGAATACGACCCCCGGCAGGCTGACCGCTGCAGCGATGGCTCCCGCCATGAACGTTTTTTTAAACATGATTTCCCCTTTCATTCATTAACAAATGTGTAGTTCTACGCGATGGCTTTGAGCACATACCGTGCCAATTATTAATATATTGATTTTTAATAAAAAAGCACCAAAGCGCCAGTAGGGAGGAATATTTTGTTGCACTGTGTTGATGCGCAATCGGAACTGGTGCACCAATGTGGTGCGCCCACTATTTTGCGCTGCGGCGAGGTGGGTGGCGGGGGGGATTACTTTCCCGGCGCGCCGTCCTCGGACGTGCGCGGCATGGTGGTAAATTAGGCGTCAACATATTTCGTTCAGGAGTGCAGTGATGCTCAACCAGCAGCTCGCGAATGAAATTAGTGCCAAGGTCAGGGAAATTCTGGCCAACAGTCCGGCGCGCGATATTGAAACGAACATGCGGGCGATGCTCGCGGCGATGTTTGCGCGTCTCGATTTGGTCACGCGCCATGAATTCGACGTGCAGGCTGAACTGCTCTCGCGTACGCGCGAAAAACTCGCGGGGCTGGAGGCGAAGCTCGCTGAATTGGAAGCAAAACGCGAGGGGTGAGGCGTGTGGCCGGGCTCCCGTCCGGCGAATATCCGCGGTTTACCCGCGAGAGCTAAACGCCGGATTTCGCGCTTATCTATGACTTAAGGCCTAGGCGCGGTTGTCGTCGCCGTGGCGACGCGCGGCGTTAACCCCTTATCGCAATCCTGAATCCCGGGCTTTTCGCCCCGGCTGCCAATGTCACTTGCCGTGTTGTACAGCCGCGCACTCGCGGGCATGGACGCGCCGCTCGTCACGGTCGAGACCCATCTCGCCAACGGATTGCCGAGTTTCACCATCGTCGGCCTGCCGGAGGCGGAAGTGAAAGAAGCCAAGGACCGCGTGCGCGCCGCACTGCAGAACGCACGCTTCGAATTTCCGGCGCGGCGCATCACGGTCAATCTTGCGCCGGCCGACCTGCCGAAAGAAAGCGGGCGCTTCGATTTGCCGATTGCGCTGGGCATACTTGCGGCGTCTGGCCAGTTGCCCGCCGATCGTCTTGCCGAATACGAATTTGCAGGCGAGCTTGCGCTCACGGGAGAACTGCGCCGCATTCGCGGTACGCTGGCGATGATGTACGGCGCGAGTCGCGATCAGCGCGCGTTCGTCGTGCCGCACGAGAACGCAGCGGAAGCGGCATTGGTCGAGGGTGCAAGGGTATACGCCGCGCGCAATCTGCTCGAGGTCTGCGCGCATCTCGCGGGCCGCGAGCTGCTCGCGCTCTGCCGCGAAGTCCCGGTGCCGGAGCGGGAACCCGGCCCCGATCTCGCCGACGTCAAGGGTCAGGCGCACACCAAACGCGCGCTGGAAATCGCCGCGGCAGGCGGGCACAGCCTGATTATGGTTGGGCCGCCCGGCGCGGGGAAAACGATGCTGGCAACGCGGCTGCCCGGCATACTGCCGCCGATGACGCAGGACGAAGCGCTTGCGTCGGCGGCGATGCAATCGCTGGGCAGCGCCGGATTCGACGTGCGCAACTGGCGACAACGGCCATTTCGCGCGCCGCATCACACAGCGTCCGGCGTGGCGCTGGTCGGCGGCGGCGGCAATCCGCGCCCTGGCGAAGTTTCAATGGCGATGCACGGCGTATTGTTTCTGGACGAATTGCCGGAATTCAACCGCAATGTGCTCGAAGTGTTGCGCCAGCCGCTCGAATCAGGCCGTGTGACGGTATCGCGTGCCGCGCGGCAAGCGGAGTTTCCCGCCGAGTTTCAGCTGGTCGCGGCGATGAATCCGTGTCCCTGCGGATATCTCGGACACTACAGCGGCAAGTGCCGTTGCACGCCGGACCAGGTTGCCCGTTACCGCTCGAAAATTTCCGGCCCCCTGCTCGACCGCATCGACATCCAGATCGAAGTACCAGCGGTGGCCGAAAAGGATCTGGTGGGCGTCGCCGGCGGCGAGCCCAGCGACGTGGTGCGCGCGCGCGTGGAAGTCGCGTACCGCCGCCAGCTGGAGCGCCAGGGCAGGCCTAATTCAAAACTAACAACGCGCGAAATCGACACGCATTGCGCGTGCGATGAATCCGGCGCGACACTGCTCAAACAGGCGATCAGCCGGCTCGGCCTGTCGGCGCGCGCCTATCATCGCGTGCTGAAGGTGGCGCGTACCATCGCCGATCTGGCGGGAGACCGGTCGATCACGGGGGGACAGATCGCGGAAGCCATTCAGTTCCGGCGTTTCGACCGGCGCTAAAGTCCGCGCGCATTGCGCGTCTATAATCGACGCATGATCCCGCCGCGATTTTTTGCAATGCCGTGTCACCGCCTGACTGATGAAGTGTCCGGGCGCCCATGTCAGGCCTGACGCAGCAGCAGCAAGCCGACCGCGCAACCCTCGTGCTGGCCGCGTTACTGGCCGGTCTGGCGACGTTGGGGCCATTCGCGATCGATACGTATATGCCGTCGTTTCCGGCGATAGCGCGCAGTTTCGATGCGACGCCGTTAGAAATGCAGCAGACGCTGTCGGCGTATTTACTGCCGTTTTCGTTCATGATGCTGTTTCACGGCGCGCTCACCGATTCGTTCGGGCGCCGGCCGGTGATTCTGGTCGGTTTGGTGATTTTTGTGGGCGCGTCGATCGGTTGCGCGCTGGCGCAGAGTCTGCCGCAACTCTTGATGTTCCGCGCGCTGCAGGGCATGTCGTCGGGCACCGGCATGGTGGCGGGACGCGCGATGATCCGCGACATCTATCCCGGGCATCAGGCGCAACGCGTGATGTCGATGGTGACCATGATCTTCGGGCTCGCGCCCGCGGTAGCGCCGATACTCGGCGGCTGGCTCGAGGTCTGGTTCGGCTGGCGCTCGATATTCGTGTTTCTCGCGCTGTTTGCGGCGTTGATGTACGCGACCTGTCATTTCCGGCTGCAAGAATCGCTGCCGCCGGCGCGCCGCCAGCCATTTGCCGTGCGTCCGCTGCTGGTCAATTATCTCAAGTTGCTCGGCAGCCTGCGCTTTGCGCTGCTGTCATCCGCGATCGCGTTCAATTTCGCTGGATTTTTTCTGTATATCGCCTCCGCGCCGGCGGTGATCTACGACCTGCTCGGCCTCGATGCTAACCAGTTCGGGTGGTTATTTGTGCCGGGCATTGCAGGGGTCATCATGGGCGCGTTTCTGTCTGGACGGGTTGCCGACAGTCTGCCGCCGCAGCGCACTGTGCGCTACGGATACGCGATCATGTGTGCGGCCGCGTTATTCAATCTTGCCTACAATATGGCATGGTTGCCGGCGCTGCCGTGGACCGTGTTGCCGGTGATGGTGTACACCGTCGGCATGTCGCTCGCGATGCCGAGCATTTCGCTGATGGTGCTCGATCTATTTCCGGATAATCGCGGGCTCGCGGCGTCGTTGCAGGCTGCACAGCACAGTTTCTTTATCGGGTTGACCGCCGGCCTGCTGTCGCCCTACGTGTCAGGCAGCGGGCGCGGGCTGGCGAGCGGCATGATCGTGCTGCTCGCATGCGGATTAGCGTGTTGGCTGGCATATCGGCGCTTGACCAGGGAGGCCGGGCAGGCATGAACGAAATTTCAAATTGGAGCGAGGAGAAACGCGCCGCCTATTTGTATCGCGTGGTCGCCGCATGCGAAGCCGGCACCCCGCGCGAAAAACTTTTTTTCGGGCTGGCGGGGGAAGCCGAAGGCCAGGCCGCGATCTGGGAAAAGAAGGTGTTTGCCGCAGGTGCAACCGTGCCGCCGTTCGTTCCCGACGTGCGCTCGCGCATCGTGGCGGGGCTGATACGGCGTCATGGCCCGCGCAAGCTGCGTACGGTGCTGGCGGCGATGAAGGTGCGCGGCATGTCGGTTTACGCCAGCGGTTCCGGGGAGGTCGCCTCGCATCAACTGGATGACGTCGGGCGCCACCGCGGTTTGTCCGGCGGCGGCAACCTGCGCGCCGCCGTGTTTGGCGTCAACGACGGCCTCATTTCCAATACGAGCCTGATCCTCGGTGTGGCGGGCGCGAACGCGGACGGCGCGACCATCCTGTTAACCGGCATCGCAGGCCTGGCCGCAGGCGCATTTTCGATGGCCGCCGGCGAATACGTGTCGGTGCGCTCGCAGCGCGAAATGTACGAATACCAGATCGGGCTTGAGCGCGACGAGCTCGCGGAGTATCCCGAGGAAGAAGCGCACGAACTCGCGTTGATTTACGAGGCGCGCGGGATGGGCAGGCAAGAGGCGCTGCGCATGGCGCGGCAAATCATCGCCGATCCGCAGCGCGCGCTCGATACCCTTGCGCGCGAAGAACTCGGCCTGAATCCAGAAGACCTCGGCTCGCCGTGGGGCGCGGCGCTGTTTTCCTTTATCTCGTTTGCCATTGGCAGCTCGATTCCTTTGCTGCCGTTTCTTTTCGGCCCGCGTGGCGCGAACTTGCCGGCCGTCATTGCGCTGACCGCCGTCGCGTTGTTTGCCGTCGGTGCAACGCTGTCGCTCTTTACCGGACGTAGCGCGTTAATGAGTGGCGCGCGCATGCTCGCCATCGGCGCGGCAGCGGGCGGCGTAACTTACCTGATTGGAAAGCTGTTGGGCGTCGGCCTGGCTTAACGCGGGATTCTATGGCCCCCATCCTACCTTTCCCCGCACGCGGGGGAAGGGGATACAGGATTCAGAAAAACAAGGCGCGCGGTCGATTGCTGGATCCCGGATCCTGGTACCTCTATCCTGCTCTTAGCATTGCTCCCACGGCAGCCCGGCAAATCGCCAGCCGGTTTTCTCACCACGATGGTGTTTTTCGTCGAGTTCGCCTTCAAAACCGTGGAGCACGTTGTAGACCTTGGTGAAGCCGGCTTCTTCCAGCGCGTGGCCGGCGTCGAGCGAGCGGTTGCCGCTGCGGCAGATCAGGATGATCGGGCGGTTGACGCTGGTGGCTTTTTTCACGTGCGCGACGAAATCCGGATTGACGTCCCAGTTCGGCCCGTCGTTCCATGCGACATGAATTGCGCCGGCCGGGTGGCCGACGAACAGGAATTCCATCTCGCTGCGGCAGTCGATGAATACCGCGTCCGGGGTGCGGTGCAGGAAGTCGTGCGCCTGTTTGGGTTCGAGGTGCTCCATTCGATTCCCCCTTTGCCGTGACAGTGGTTAGTAGTATATCGCGACGGTCGTCGCGCCCAAACTAATTACGTTCTGCGACTGAAAACAACGCCGCGCCGTGGTCAGACTTCTCGGATCTCAAAATCATGCGTTATCGTAGCGGTCTTGCCGAGCATGATGGAAGCCGAACAGTATTTTTCTGCCGACAACTGGATCGCCCGCTCGACTTGCTGCGGCTTCAGGTTCTTGCCGCTTACGATGAAATGCATGTGGATACGGGTGAAAACCTTGGGGTCTTCGGCGGCACGCTCGGATTCGATTTCAACGACGCAATCGGCGATTGCCGCGCGGGATTTTTTCAGGATGTGCAGCACGTCGTACGCAGTGCAACCGCCGGTGCCGATCAGCACCGTCTCCATCGGACGCATGCCCACATTGCGGCCGCCGCCCTCGGGCGCGCCGTCCATGACAACGGCGTGGCCGCTGCCCGATTCGCCGACGAAACAAACGCCTTCAACCCACTTGATTCTGGCTTTCATGCCGGTGCCCGATTATTCAAAGCGATCTTAACCGATACCGGGTCTTGCGCCAGTTTGACAGGGGAACGAGTTTTACCATATAATCCAAAGCTTTCCGTCGTTTCCATCGAGTTGACAAGGCAGCGGTTCAGGTTATGAAAACATTTACGGCGAAAGCCCACGAAATCAAGCACGACTGGTATGTGGTCGATGCTCAGGACAAAGTGCTGGGACGGCTCGCGGCGACACTTGCACACCGGCTGCGCGGCAAGCACAAACCGGAATTCACCCCGCACGTCGATGGGGGCGATTATATCGTGGTCGTCAACGTCGATAAGCTGCGCGTGACCGGCAGCAAGGCGCGCACCAAACTCTACCACCGGCACAGCACTTATCCGGGCGGAATCTACACCACCAATTTTACCAAGCTGCAGGCGCGACATCCGCGCCGCGTGCTGGAAATGGCCGTCAAAGGCATGTTGCCGAAAGGACCGCTCGGCTACGCAATGCTGAAGAAGCTTAAGGTCTACGCGGGGACCACTCACCCGCATGAAGCACAGTTACCGAAACCTCTTGAGATAAGGGCCTGATTCCATGGCAGCCAAGCAAGCGCAATCCAACTACGGCACCGGCCGCCGCAAAAGCGCGGTCGCGCGCGTTTTCATCAAGCCGGGCAAAGGCGACATCGTTGTCAACGACAAGCCGGTCGACGTGTTCTTCTCGCGCGAAACCGGACGCATGATCGTGCGCCAGCCACTGGTCCTGACCGATAAACTCAATGCATTCGACATCAGGGTTAACGTCGATGGCGGTGGCGAGTCGGGGCAGGCGGGCGCGGTGCGCCACGGCATCACCCGCGCGCTGATCCAATACGATGCAACGCTCAAGCCGGTGCTCAAGAAAGCCGGGCTGGTGACGCGCGATGCGCGCGAAGTCGAGCGCAAGAAAGTCGGCTTGCACAAAGCGCGACGTCGCAAGCAGTTCTCCAAACGCTAACTCTCGGGTTCGGCCGTTAAAGCCGCCTGCGGGCGGCTTTTTCATTTGTAACTTACAATAGGCGCAACCGGTTCTTGATGCGCGTGGGTGACGAATATGGCACACAAAATACTTAAGATCGGCGTCGTCGGTGGCACCGGTTATACCGGCGTCGAATTGTTGCGGCTGCTCGCGCAGCATCCGCATTGCGCGCTAAGCACGGTCACGTCGCGGCAGGAAGCGGGCACGCCGGTTGCCGCGATGTTTCCAAGTCTGCGCGGACATGTCGACCTTGATTTCAGCGCACCATCGGACGCCGCGCTCAAAGCGTGCGACGTCGTCTTCTTTGCAACGCCCAACGGCGTCGCGATGCAGCAGGCGCGCACGCTGATTGAAGCCGGCGTCAAGATCATCGATATCGCGGCGGATTTCCGGATCAAGGACGTTGCAACGTGGGAAACGTGGTACCGCACCAAGCACGCGTGTCCTGAACTCGTGGCAGAGGCGGTCTATGGTCTGCCCGAAGTCAATCGGGAAGAGATCAGGCGCGCGCGCATCGTCGCCAATCCAGGGTGCTATCCGACTTCGGTGCAACTGGGATTCCTGCCGCTGATCAAAAGCGGCATGGTCGATCTCGGGCATCTGATCGCGGACGCAAAGTCGGGCGTCAGCGGCGCTGGGCGGAAAGCCGAGGTGCACACGCTGTTTGCCGAAGCGTCGGACAACTTCAAGGCTTACGGCGTACTGGGGCATCGCCATCATCCGGAGATTGAGCAGGGGCTGAACGCGATGGCGGGCAGCGACGTGCGGCTCGTGTTCGTGCCGCATCTGGCGCCGATGATCCGCGGCATACACGCGACACTCTACGCGCGGCTGACCGGCAGCATCGATCTGCAGCAACTCTACGACATGCACTTTGCCAGCGAGCCGTTTGTCGATGTAATGCCGGCGGGCAGTCACCCGGATACACGTTCGGTACGCGGCTCGAATCTCTGCCGTATCGCCGTCCATCAGCCGCAGGGCGGCGATATCGCGGTGGTGCTGTCGGTAATCGACAACCTGACCAAGGGCGCGGCCGGACAGGCGATTCAGAACATGAACCTCATGTGCGGCCTGCCGGAAACGGTAGGACTGGAGCAAATCGCATTAATGCCCTGACAAAAAGGCTCAAACGCATGTTTGGCATCTCGGCGCCGCGCATGGACGTGCGCGCCGCGATTCCGTGGTATGTGCGCTGGCTCGGTTTGATTGCGCTCGCGTTGGTCATCCTCATGCTATCGCGTGTAGCCTACGATTTCGGCAAAAAATTCGCCGGATTCGATCAGAGCGAAGCCGATAGCGAAGTGCAACGCCTGGGCGCAAGCAACGCCAAAATGCAGCAGGAACTTGAGCGGCTGCGCGGAGAACGGCCGCAAAGCGAGCGCCAACTCCAGATGGAGCGCGCGACCTATACGGATCTGGTCAAGCAGATGAAGACGTTGACCGAGGAAAACGCCGGACTCAAGGAAGACCTTGCGTTTTTTCAGACGCTGATGCCCTCGGGCGGCAAAGAGGGCGGGGTGGCGGTCAACCGCTTCCTGGTGCAAAATGACGCACTGCCCGGTGAATACCGCTACCGATTGCTGCTGACCCAGAGCGGCCAGCGCACCAAGGATTTTCAGGGCAGGCTGGAATTTGTGGTCAATCTGCAGCAGGACAACAAGAAAATAATCATGACCCTGCCGCCGGAGGACGACAAGGACGGCAAGGGCTACAAGCTGAATTTCCGGTTTTATCAGCGCGTCGAGAGCACGTTTCGCGTAGCGCCCAACGCGGTGGTTAAGAGTATCCAGGTCCGGGTATTTGAAAATGGCAGCGGCGAGCCCAGGCTGACCCAGACCGTCAATGTGTCATAAGAGGGAGAACGGACATGTTCGGAAGCGATAAAGGCAACAAACCGCAGAACCGCATCGACTGCCTGATCGGCGCCGGCACCACGATTGAAGGCAATATAACTTTCAGCGGCGGCTTGCGCGTCGACGGCCACGTGCGCGGCGACGTCATCGCGGCGGATGAGAAGCCGGGCACCCTTGTATTGTCGGAGCAGGCTCGCATCGAAGGCGAAATCCACGTCTCGCATGTGGTTATTAACGGGACGGTGGTGGGCGCGATACACGCCGGCGAATATGCGGAACTGCAAGCCAAAGCCAATGTCACAGGAGATGTATACTATCGGACGCTTGAGATGCAATTGGGCGCCGTGGTGCAGGGACGACTCGTATATAAGCCGGAAGGCAAGTCCGACAAGATCGTGCAACTGAAGCCGGCGACCGCCGACTGAGCGCCGGAACAGCGCGTTGTAACAAGTATGCGTTCCTAATTTGCAGGAGTAGAGAGCATGAATGCCATCACTGAAATGCCAGCGCCGCTGGTTTTTACCGACAACGCGGCGGCCAAGGTCAAACAGTTGATCGATGAGGAAGGCAACCTCGAGCTCAAGCTGCGCGTGTTTGTCACCGGCGGCGGCTGTTCGGGATTCCAGTACGGATTTACTTTCGATGAGGCGGTCAGCGAAGACGACACTTCGATGCAGAAAAACGGCGTCACGCTGCTGATCGACCCGATGAGCCTGCAGTATCTGGGCGGTGCTGAAATCGACTATCAGGAAGGCGCAGAAGGCGCGCAGTTCGTCATCAAGAATCCAAGCGCGACGAGCACCTGCGGCTGCGGTTCTTCGTTCTCCGCATAAGCGCGGATTG
>JANNPG010000562.1:0-4077 GCA_031399805.1 Betaproteobacteria bacterium
GATGCGGCTTCGCCAATCGCGGTAATGCCCATATGGCCAATCAGCCCTTTCTCGCGCAGCCGCTCGAGCCCGTCGGCCACGCCGTTCTTGCCGAGGATCTGTTCGACCGTCATCACCCGGCCGCCGGGCTTCGATCCGATCCGATTGTGAAGCTGCAGTACGTCGACGGATGAACGCTTGAGCCGGGCGAGGCTTGCCATCAGGCGCTCCTCGATCTGCGCCGGGATGTCCTGCAGATTCTCCACATCGAGACCGAACTTGGTTGAGAGATAAGGCGTCGCCCCGGCTTCGGGCAGCAGCCAGCCGAGGGCTTCTTCCGACTTGCCGTTGCCATATTGCGCGGCCGTATCGATCCAGTTGATCCCGCCGGCGATCGCCCGGTGGATCGCTTCGCGCTTCGTCGTGTCGTCCTTGTGGATGAGGATGCCGCCGACAGCGCCAGCGCCGAAAATGATTTCCGATACCTTGATGCCACTGCGTCCGAACGACCGGTGTTTCATTATGCCTTCCCCTGTTGTCATGTTCCGGCGCTGCCGCCAGGATCAATGCCGGCGCCGGCTCATTTTACGGTGAGGCCGGTCTCCTTGATCACCTTGCCCCACTTGACGTACTCGGCTTCCATGTACTTTTGAAACTCGTCGGTCGAGCTGCCGACGGCATACATGCCAAGCGAAAGCAGCTTCTCCTTTACCGCCACGGGTTGCAGGGCTTCGCGGCTGGCGGCGTTGAGCCGGTTCACAATATCGCGCGGCGTGGCGGCAGGGGCATAAAAGCCGAACCAGGTAATGGCCTCGAATCCCGGCACGCCGGACTCGGCGACCGTTGGAAATTCCGGAATGGTCGAAATTCGTTCCGCGCTGGTAACGGCCACCCCGCGCAGGCTGCGGGACCGCACTTGCTGCAGTACCGCCGGGACATTGCCGAAAACAAGCGATATCTGACCGCCGATCAGATCGATGATCGCAGGCGCCTCGCCTTTGTAGGCGATCACGGTCATCTTGGTCCCGGTCATCAGCTTGAATAACTCGCCTGCCATGTGCAGGGTGGTGCCGGCGCCGCCTGAACCATAGTTGATATCATTCGGGCGCGCCTTGGCCAGCCTGATCAAATCGCCCACGGTCTTGATCGGCGTCGATGGATGCACCACCAGGAACAACGGCGAATAAGCGATTTGCGTGATGTGCGCAAAATCCCGCACCGGGTGATAAGGCACATTTGGTAGCAGCTGCGGCGCCACCGAGTGGGTCGTCGAGGTCCCGACGGACAGCGTGTAGCCGTCCGGCGGGGACTTAGCCACCAACCCCGTCCCGATGGTGCCGCTCGCGCCCGCCCGGTTTTCGACGATAAAGGTGCTGTTGGGGAATATCTCCGTGAGCCGCTGGGCCAGAAAGCGCGCGGCGACATCCGTTCCGCCGCCGGGGGCAAAACCGACGACAAGTCGTACCGTCCGGTCTGGATAATCGGCCGCGCCGGCGACCATGGGTTGAACCATCTGCAGGGTTACGACGGATGCGACGGCTATGCGAACCAGAGATTGCGTTGTCATGTGGCCTTTCTCCTTTTCGAGCGTTTCGTTTGCTCTGAACCCATGGCGCAGAATTTGTCGCGCACATCCTGCGGCGCGAGCACCTTGATCACGTCGCCAGTGATCTTCTTCATACCTCGCCGGGCGTCGCGACCGGCAGCACAAGCCCGAACCAGTTTGTCAGGTCGTAGTCCGGGACTCCGGACTCGGCGATAGCGGGCACTTCAGGCATGGTCGGCGAGCGCACCTTTCCGCCCCGTTTCCACCGGTTTACTGAGTCTTGATGCCGACTTCCTTGATGACCTTCGCCCAGAACGCGTTTTGTTCTTTCATGAAGGAGGCAAAATCTTCCAATGAGTCGCTGGTGATCTGCTGGGCGCTGACCCTTTCATACTGCTCGCCGACCCACGGATCATGAACGACCTTCTTCACGATGCCAAATAACTTGTTGATAATCGGCTTCGGCGTGTCCCTGGGTACGAAGAGCCCCTGCCACGAACCCAGGTCCAGCTCCGGGAACCCCGATTCGACCATGGTTGGGACATCCGGCAGTGCCTTGATTCTTTGTCGTGAGACCACGGCGAGAATCTTGATTTTTCCCGAACTCATATGCGGTACGAGCGACGCGGTCGTTACCATGGTGGCGGCGACCTCTCCCGAGAGTGTCGCCACCGTTGCCGCGCCCGCGCCACCTTTGTAGGGAACATGCAACAGGCTGATTCCCGCGGTCTTCATGAAGTATTCGAACGCCATTCGCTGCGCGCTACCGTAGCCCGCTGAGCCGTACGCAAGCTTGCCCTCGTTCGCCTTCGCGTAAGCAATAAACTCCTTGAGGTTCCCGACGGGGAGGCCGCCATGCACGCCCAGCGCGCCAGGCACATCCACCACCAGCGAGATTCCGACAAAATCACTCATTGCCCGCACCGGGAAATTGGGAAACATGCTCGGGTTGATTCCCATGGCGCTGACATTACCGAGCAACAAAGTGTAGCCGTCTGGTGTGGATTCTGCCGCAACTCTGACCCCGATATTCCCCGAAGCACCCGAACGGTTGTCAATCACCACCTGCTGGCCAAGCGCCTCGCCAAGCTTGGGCTGAAGTATGCGGCCAATAAAATCGGAAGCGCCACCGGGCGCGAAGGGGATAATCATACGCACGGGCCGGCTGGGGTATGCGGCGACGGATTCGGCGGGCTGCGCGTACGCCGTTACGGCGCTCGCGAAGGTAAAGGCAGCGAGGCTGCATGAAATCGTTACGAACTTCATACGTATATCCCTCTCGTTCCGCTTGGAATCGCCCCCGAAAACTGACTATACCTTAACTGACTCGATGGTAACGCGTACGTTCATAGGAATGGCATACGGATGTTTAAGTAAACCTTGATCGATGCCGTTTCTGAATTTCCCGGCGCCGGTTGCTACTGATTCAACGAAATGCCGGCCTCGCGCATCACACGCGACCACTTCGCGGCTTCCGCCTTGATGAAGGCCGTGAATTCTTCGGGCGTGCTGCCGACCGGTTCGGCGCCCATCGCGAGCAGGCGCAGGCGGCCGGACTTGATATGGGCGTTCGTGCCGGCTGAGGTCGCGAACAGCAATACGTACTGGCCGCCTACCAGATCGGTCACCGCCGGCGTCTCGCCCTTGTAATGCGTATGGCACGGTTCGGATAATCAGCCGTTTGCGCGGCGGCCGGCGCTATAGCGCCAGCAACAAGCGCGGCGAACAGCAGACAAGGTAGTGTCGGGCGATCCATGCGGGCTGCCTCCGGTGGGTGATTCAGTGATTCGGTGATTAAGTGTTTAAGAAACCAAACGATTGAGAACTCATCTCGAAAATGCAAAACGACAACCAGCCACGGATAAACACAGATAAAAATGCACGACCGCCCTCTAACCGGCGCCGGGGCCTTTGAATTCATCTGCGTTCATCTGTGTACCCCTCAAGGGGGTATTGAAAAGAATTTATCTGTGGTTCCAAACTATTTTTGAGACCGCTTCTGAGTTACTCAATCACTAAATCACTCAATCCCCGGTCTTCTACGCCGCCGCCGACTTGCGCAAGCGTTGCGCGCCGTCCGCGCGCAGCCAGTCCATGAGCGTGCGTGTTGATCCGAGATCCTCGAGCCGCGCGACCGCGGCGATGACTGCTTCGACGTTGGGCCCCGGCAGCCGCGTCATTGCGTAGGTGCGGAACTTGGCTTCGATCTGCGCGCGCGTGAGCGGGTTCTCGGCACTGCCGCGCGGGTGATCGCAGCGCACGCTGAGTGTCTTGCCGTCCGTGGTGTGCGCTGTCACCACGGCCTGCACGCCGGAGAGCGCCGGATCCGTCGTCACTTCGACCTGTTCCGCCGCAAATTTCCGCAGTTGCGGATCGTCATAGCGTGCCAGCTCGAATTGGGCCAGCGACAACTCGCGATCGTGCAGGATCACCGCCGCCGCGTAGTGCGTCGACAGCAGCGCGTCGAACTTGCCCTTGTAGCGGGGGAACATGCCGTGCATGTCGACTGCCGTCTTGTTCATGGTCACGTTGATCTTCTTCACCTCCGCGGG
>JANNPG010000019.1:0-22862 GCA_031399805.1 Betaproteobacteria bacterium
ATCGGTTGCGAGCCGCAGCGCGAGCCGCTCGTAATCCTCGAGCGTATAGGTGATGAGCTCGGGCAGGTTGCACGCAGTGAGGATGCTGCCGGAGACGCGCGACGCGAAGGTCTCGCCGCACAATCCGACCAGCAGGCAGCCCGCCCACAGCGCGTCGCTCGCGGTGGTGTGCGATCCGTACGGAAAGGTGTCGAGCGCAAGGTCGGCAACGGTATAGCGCGCGAGGTGCTCTGCGAGCGGCACCTTGGGGGCGAAGATTAGACGGGACGGGTCGATGCCGTGATTCTGCGCGGCGCGCGTCAGATTTTCCGCCGCCCAGCGGTTTTCCGCGAGCAGCCACAAAACGCTGTCCGGCGTCTGGCGCAGGAGAGTCATCCAGCATGCAAAAATTTCCGGCGTGATTTTATACGCCTGATTGAAGCCGCAGAAAACGAAACCGCGTGCCGGCAGTCCGTATGCCACCCGGCTTAGCGGGGCCGTGATCGCGCGCCTGCGGTCATTCGGCTGATAACAATGCGGCAACCTCAGCACGCGCTCGGCATAGGCTGCCTCGTGACCCGGCGGAATGATGAAAGAGTCGGCGATCAGGTAATCGATAAAACCCGCGCCCATGGTGCCGGGGTAGCCCACCCAGCTCACCTGGATTGCGCACGGGCGGCGCGCAGGTATGGCCGCGCGCGCGCCCATGGTATAGCCCTTTAAGTCGATCAGGATGTCGAGTTCGTCGTCCCGCATGCGGCTCGCCGCGACGTCGTCGGGATCGCGCGCAATATCGATGAAATGCTCGCAGGCGGCCCGCAGGCGCGCGCGCATCGCGCTGTGGTCCTCGGGGCCGTAGGAATAGGCAAAGACCTCGAAACAGTTGCGGTCGTGCAGCTCGAGCACCTCCGCCAGCAGGTAAGCGGTCGCATGCGCGTAAAAATCGGAAGAAAAGTAGCCGACGCGCAGCCGCGCGCGCACTGCGCGCGGCGCCGGCGTGCGCTCGCGGTTAACGCCCACGGCATCGAACTGCTCCGACCACCGCCGCGCATAAGCGAGTTGCTGTGCGGCCGTGAGCGGCTCGCACAGCAGCGAAAAAGGGCTTACCCGGTCGCGGGTATCGGGCAGCGCGGCCGACAGTTGTTGCCAGGTCGGGCGCCACTTGTCCCAATCGCAAAGCCGCCGCAACTGGAACACAAGCTTGCCGAGCAGGTGAATCGCGCCCGTCTGCTCGACCCCTGATTGTAGCGTCGCCACCACGAGATCCAGTTCGCCGCGGAATGCGTGAATATCCGCCAGCGTGGTATACGGCCCGCTCGCGGCCGCGTCGAGCGCCATGGCGCGCCTGGCGGCGGCCTCGGCTTCGTCCAGCTCTCCGACCTCCAATAATGCGTCCGCCAAGGCCACCAATATTCCCGGCCGCCGGGGGTCGGCGCCCGCGAGCTCCCGCAGGTGCACGATGCCCTCCTTGAAACGCCCCAGCGCGACACAGACGGCAGCGAGTCCCTCGCGCGCTTCGCTCAAGTCGGGTGCAAGGCGCAGAGCAGCGAGATATTCCGCACGCGCCTGTTCGGGTTGGCCTTGCAGCGTCAGCGTATGCGCGAGGTTGTTACGCGCCTGCGCCAGCGACGGATCGATTTCGATTGCGCGCCGCAGGTGCGCAATGGCTTCATTCAGACGCTGTTGCTGTTGCGCGACCAGACCGAGGTTGACGAGGGCATCGGCACGCTGAGGCGCGCCGGCGAGGACGCGTTCGAACCACGACCGGGCCGCGTCCAGTTGTTGCTCTTCGAGGCAGATCACGCCCAAATTGAACATTGCGTCTGCATGATCGGGGTCAAGACGCAGCGCTGCTTCGAAGTGACCGCGTGCCGCTGCTGTGCCTTTCTCGCGGACGATGGCCTGACCGAGATTGAGGTGGATGTCAGGATCATCGGGGTTCAGTGCCAGCGCACGCTCCAGTTCGCGCACCGCTTCAATGTGCCGGCCCTGATTTAGCATCGCCACGCCCAGCCGCATGAACACCGACGCCGGTGCGCCGGGAATGGCAGCGGCGCTGGAGAGCGCGCGTTCGGCGTCGGCAAACTCGCCGAGCATGAGGTGGGCGAGGCCGAGATTCTCGAGGGCTGCGCCATGGCGCGGCTGCGCCGCCAGCGCCTGCTGCAGGGGCGCGATGGCGTCGCGCGCGTGGCCGGTCATGAGGTGGGTGATGCCAAGCAGACTCAACGCATCTGGATTGCGCGGTGCTCGCGCCAGCACTTCCCGGCACAGGACCTGGGCACCCGCGGCGTCTCCCGCTTGGAGCCGCTCGTGCGCCTGGCTCAACTTACGGTTCAATGCGGCAGACATGGATCAACGGGCGTGATTTGAATGTGACGGTTAATTATGCCGGTACTCCCATCGCGCGTCTTGCGCAGAACACCTGGGGGCGCTCTGATCAAGTTCGTCACACTGGCGGAGGCCGGTGTCCAGGCGCATAAATGCACTGGATTCCGGCGTGTCCCGGAATGACGAAGACTTGTTCAGAGTTTCTTTAGACAGCGCGTCAGGCTGCTTCTACAATAGCGGCCAGTCAACCGCAGCGGCGCGCCGCTTCGGAATTCAACGCTGTTGATCGCAACGGATAACCTTACCGGCGCAAAATGCCATGGCTGACTCGGATCAGGATCACCAAAGCGTGCAGGACAGCCTGCAGCAGGTCGTCGGGCTCCTGCGCAAGCACCAGCTCGTCAAGAGCCTGGGGTCGCGCCAGGAGATGCCGCATCATCAACTTGTCGAGAGCCTGCTGGACAAAAAAAATCTGGCCGAGCTGCAGCAGAAACTCGATCATCTTCACCCGGCCGACATAGCCTACGTTCTGGAAGCGCTGCCGCTCGCGGAGCGGCTCGCGGTGTGGGACCTGGTCAAGGCCGACCGCGATGGCGACATCCTGCTCGAAGTATCCGATGCGGTGCGCGAGACGCTGATCGCGCACATGGAGACCAACGAGCTGGTTGCGGCGACCGGGCAGCTCGATACCGACGAAATAGCCGATCTCGCGCCCGACCTGCCGCGCGAGGTCATGCAGGACGTGTTCCGCTCGCTGTCGGCCGGGGAACGCGAACAGTTGCGCTCCGCGATGTCGTATCCCGAGGACACCGTCGGTGGACTGATGGATTTCGACATGATCACGGTGCGCGACGACATTACGGTCGAAGTCGTGCTCCGTTACCTGCGCCGGCTCGATGAAATGCCCGACCATACAGACCAGTTGTTCGTGGTCGACCGGCAGGAACACCTGCGCGGTCTCATGTCGGTGAGCCGCCTGCTGGTGACCGACCTCGACGTGCCGATCACGGCCATTATGGCCGCGGCAACCGTCAAATTACAGCCAGATGAGAAGGCGCAGGACGCAGCACTCGCGTTTGAGCGCTACGACCTGGTCTCGGCGCCGGTGGTCGACGGCGACGGCAAATTGATCGGACGTGTCACCGTCAATGCGGTGGTCGACTTCATTCGCGAGGAAACCGACAGCGAGAAGCTCTCGGCCGGCGGTCTGCGCGAAGAGGAGGATTTGTTCGCTTCGGTGTGGAGCAGCGTGAAAAACCGCTGGACATGGCTCGCGATCAACCTCGTTACCGCGTTTATCGCGTCGCGCGTGATCGGCATCTTCGAAGGTTCGATCGAGAAAATCGTCGCACTTGCGGCGCTGATGCCGATTATCGCGGGTATCGGCGGCAATTCGGGCAACCAGACCATCACCATGATCGTGCGTGCTCTCGCGCTCGGCCAGATCACCGTCGCCAGCGCGCGCAAGCTCTTCGCCAAGGAAATCGGCGTCAGCTTTATCAACGGTCTGATCTGGGGCGGGGTGGTCGGATTGTTCGCGTTCCTGATTTATCATAAATGGCAGCTGGGGCTCGTGATGACCGGCGCGATGGTGCTCAATTTGCTGCTCGCGGCCGTGATGGGGGTTGCCGTTCCACTGTTGATGCATAAGCTCGGCCGCGACCCGGCGGTGGGTTCGAGCGTCATGATCACCGCCATTACGGATAGCGGCGGGTTTTTCATTTTTCTCGGCCTTGCCACGCTGTTTCTCGTGCCTTAAGCAGCCATCCCAAAAACAGGATGAAACCGCCGATGCACGCCGATGAACGCAGATAAGATCAAAAACAAATAAAACCGTAATGAGGAATGCTTTTCAAAGCGATTAAGACAACAGGCAGACGTTTGGTGCGCCCGGCCGGAATAAAGCGCCGCGATGCGTGTTTACGAAGATGCAGGCGCTTGCCTGTTTACCGCGATCGAGGACAACATGATGACCCGGTTCAAATTAATGATGGCAGGTTTTTCGCTGGCCCTCGTGTTGGCGGCGTGCGCTGGTCTACCCTATGCCCCGGTGAAATATACTGACGGGATTATGACCAATAGCGCAGGCATGACGCTTTATACGTTCGACAAGGACGCCGCCTTTTCAGGCAAAAGCGTTTGCAACGGCGCTTGCGCGAAGAACTGGCCTCCGTTTATGGCCGGCGCCGGCGATCAGGCGGGCGGAGATTGGTCGATCGTCGTGCGCGACGACGGCTCCAGGCAATGGGCCTTTGATGGCGGGCCGCTTTATCTGTGGAGCAAGGACCAGAAACCCGGCGACATGACGGGCGACGGTTTCGGCAACGCGTGGCGTGTCGTCAGGCCTGAGCCGCGGCCGCTGACCGGGAATATGAGCCTGTAGTGGACGGCCGCGACCGCGATTTCGTGCAACACATCCCCCGTTTGCGCCGCTACGCGCGCGCGCTGACAGGGGATCGCGGGCGCGCCGACGATCTGGTGCAGGACACCCTCGAACGGGCATTGGTGAAATTCCATTTATGGCAGCCGGGCAGCGATCTGCGCGCCTGGATGTTTACGATCATGCACAACGTTTATGTCAACCAGGTGCGCGCCTCTGCCGCGGCCGTAAATATCGCGCTCGACGACGATACGGCGCTGCCGACGATGCGCGCGACGCAAAGCGACCGGCTCGAGGTGCGCGATCTGCAGGTCGCTCTGCTACGCGTGCCGGAAGAGCAGCGTGAGGTATTGCTGCTGGTCGGGGTCGAGCAGATGACTTACGAAGAAGCGGCGGGCGTGCTGGGCATTCCGATCGGCACCGTGATGTCGCGGTTGTCGCGTGCGCGCGAACGGCTGCGCGCGCTACTCGCGGGTGGCGCGGCGCATTCCGCATTGAAGGTGGTGAAATGAGTGCACTGGCGGTAATTGAAGCGGAACTGCACGCGTATGTCGACGGCCTGCTGCCGCAAGCGCGCCGCACCGAGGTCGAGGCGTATCTGGCGGCGCATGCCGAGGACGCGCAGCGGGTGCGCGCGTGGCGTGAACAAAACCAAGCATTACGCGACTTGTTCGACCCGGTGCTGGCCGAATCGCTGCCGGCGCGCGTGCGCAGGCCCGATTTAACGCACCGCATGCGGCCCGTATTGCGTTATGCAGCGGTCGCCGGGTGGCTCGCGCTCGGCGGCGTGGCCGGCTGGAATCTGCACGATTACAACGTGGCAAAATCGGCCGACACGGTCGCGTTCGCGCACCGCGCGGCGATCGCGCACATCGTCTACAGCCCTGAAGTGCGCCATCCGGTTGAGGTCGGCGCCGACCAGGAAGCGCATCTGGTGGCATGGTTATCGAAGCGCATCGGCGGCAGTCTCAAGGTTCCGCAATTGGCGCCGCTCGGCTACCAGTTGGTTGGCGGGCGCCTGCTGCCCGGCAACTCGGGACCGGTCGCGCAATTCATGTTCCAGGACGGCGGCGGCCAGCGCCTTACACTTTATGTGCGCAACGGCGGCGGCGACGGCAAGGAAATGGCATTCCGTTATGCGCAGGAGCGGGGGGTCAGTGTGTTTTACTGGATTGACGGCAGGTTTGGCTATGCGTTATCGGGCGAAATCGACAAATCCGAACTGCTGCGTGTCGCCAGGGCCGTTTACCAGCAACTGAATCCTTAGATTGTCGCGCCGCAATCCCGCCCGCATACCCTAAAGTCGGCCGCGCCACCGCCTTTTTCGCGATTTTCGGGGGTGCGAACGGTTTTCTCCTGCGTCCGGATCCGCTCCGTTTTTCCGCATGCTGCAGTCTGAATGCAGGCGGCACTCAACACAAACGCGTTGTCAGTATCTCTTGCTGATTGATGTCGCGGCCGACAATTGCGCGCATAAATACGGCAAAAACTTTTCGGTGCCGATGATCGCGCCGGAATTTTTTCTTATCGCGAATCAGAAAAACATTCCGAATATACGTCTTGATGCTGCGACACGCGTCTGCACGCGCCGTCTCTTATCGCGCCCACATTTGCAGTAAGAATCACGCGGGATGTGGCGCGACGACTGCGTTGACGGGCGCGTTTTATCCTCCGCGGTGCGGCGACGATGTGTTGACAAAATACAATTATAAATCAGGCACTTGAAAAGCTGATTCAAGCTGCTGGGGAAACGCTGGAGTGATGGAGGGTGACGCTGGAGTTTGTGCGGGGAGGTGTTGCTGACGTCGACTGCGCTGGCTGCAGTCGTGTACTGCGATGAGGCAAATAACGGGAGCCGGGGAGCCCAGCTCCCGCTCAAGCAACTACCGTTATTTCTTCTTAGCTGCTTTCTTTTTCTTTGCTTTTTTCTTTGCTGCCATGGTTCATCTCCTTACGAGTGGTTTAATTGACTACAAGTGCATACGACATTTATTCCTGCACTCCCAAATCATCGTGCACGATGCAGCTTGTGTTTCGCGTCTTGTTTCCAAAACACGATTACGATGCTTGGTGCGCCAATTCTAAGCTACCTACAAAAAAAAATGCAACATTTTTGTAAAAAAATTCAAACAGTGTGGTGGACGTGTTGCATTTATGCCGCCGGAATTATTCTGGCGAGAGTTGACATCGTCACGATTTTTTATTGCGCGAGAGCGTTTCAATCATCGTTTGTTGCGCAAAGATGCGATGAAGCGATGAAATTTCGACAGTTTGCATCGTTGTTTACGGCAACAAGCGTTCCGGCGCGATCAATTGCGCGACATCTTCGCGTTCGCGGATCAAATGCATGTCGTTGCCGCTGACCATCACTTCAGCCGCGCGCGGGCGCGTGTTGTAGTTCGAACTCATGGTCATGCCGTACGCGCCCGCCGACATGATCGCGACGAGGTCGCCTTCGGCGAGACTCAGTTCGCGGTCGTGGCCGAGAAAATCGCCGCTCTCGCATACGGGTCCGACGACTTCATAGCGCCGCGCCGGCGTGCGCCGCGGCTGCACCGGCTGAATATCATGCCATGCGTCGTATAGCGCCGGCCGGATCAGATCATTCATTGCCGCATCGATCACCGCGAAGTTGCGATGCGCGCCGTGCTTCAGGTACTCGACGCGTGCGAGCAGAATGCCGGTATTGCCAACCAGCGAACGGCCGGGCTCAATCATTATTTTCTGCTTGCGGTCGCCCAGGCACGCCGTTAACGCGTGAATATAGTCGGCCACCGCGGGCGGCGTCTCGTCGCGATGGCGTATGCCCAGGCCGCCGCCCATATCGATATGCGCGATATTGATCCGCTCGGCGGCGAGGCGGTCTACGAGGTCGAGTAATTTTTGCAGTGCAGCGATAAAAGGCGGGATTTCGGTAAGTTGCGAGCCGATGTGGCAATCGATGCCCGTCACGCGCAGGTTCGGCATGCCGGCCGCATCGCGATACAACGACAGCGCGGACTCGAAGGGAATGCCGAACTTGGTGTCCTTGAGTCCGGTGGCGATGTAGGGGTGCGTCCTGGCATCGACGTCGGGATTGACGCGCAGACTCACCGGCGCAATTTTGCCGAGCTCGCCGGCCACGCGGTTAAGCCGCGTCAGTTCGCTCGCGGATTCGACGTTGAAGCACAGGATGTCGGCAGACAGCGCCGCGCGCATTTCGGATTCGGTCTTGCCGACACCCGAGAAGACGGTTTTGCGCGGGTCGCCGCCGGCCGCAATCACCCGCGCGAGCTCGCCGCCCGACACAATGTCAAAACCGCTGCCGAGCCGCGCCAGGAGATTGAGCAACGCGAGGTTGGAATTGGCTTTTACCGCATAGCAGATCAGGTGGTCGCGGCGCGCGAGCGCCTCATCGTATGCGCGCCAGGTCGCTTCGAGCGCTGCGCGCGAATACACATAGCAGGGGGTGCCGAAGGTGTCGGCGATATGGTCGAGCGGGACACCTTCAGCGCAGAGTTTCTGGTCGCGGTAAACGAAGTAGCTCACTTCGATGCCGGGCTTTTCTTGGTGTCGGCCTGCGCGTCCGGGGCGGCCGGCGCCGCGGCCGCCGGTTTTTTCTCGGGAATATAGAGCGGCCCCTTCAGGCCGCAGGCCGGCAGCATAGCCACCACTATCAGCAACAGAACGGATTTACGCATGAGTTTTCGCGCGATATGCGCTTAGAGTCCCTGGGAATATTAGCACAGTGGGGGTCGCGGGCCGCTCAGGCCAGGAGGTAACGGTGGCTGTCGCGGCGCAGCGTTTGTCGCCGCTCCTGGTAGTCGGGCAACACGGTCGCGACCCAGCGCCAGAAACGCGGCGAATGATTGGGCTCGCGCAAATGTGCGAGCTCGTGCACCACCACATAATCGATGAGCGCCGGCGGCGTCTGGATCAGCCGCCAGTTCAGATGAACGCGGCCGTCCGGGTGGCAAGTGCCCCAGCGTGTGCGCGCGTTCGACAGCCGAATCGTCGGCGCGCGCACGTCGAGGACCCCCGCATAGTGAGCGGCGCGCTCTTCGAACCAGTCTTGTGCGGTGCCGCGCAGCCACGCGACGACCCGTTGCCCGAGGGTGTCGGGATCGTCATTGAGGGCGCCGATGCAGAGCCGGCTGCCATCACGTTGGGTCACGTTGCGCGCCGGGTCGATTGCGAGCGTCAGCGGTTCCCCCAACGCCATGACGGTCGCGCCCGCTTGCCAGATGAACGGCGGCGGCCGGCGTGCCTGCCACTCGGCCAGCTTGCGCGCAATCCAGCGCGCGTGCGAGTCGAGCAAGGTCTCTATGCGCGGCTGGGTTGCACGCCAGGGCGCGCCGACGCGCAATCCGTCTTCGTCGATGGTCAATGTAATGCGGCGCCGGCACCGGCTGCGTTTGAGCGTGTAGTCGATCCACGCCCCGCCGAGCATGATCCGATGGCGGCTCGCGAACTGCGCGGGCGTACCGGCGGGCATCAGCTCGGGTTGGGAAGTTTTACGTCCGGCCATGGTCCAGTCGCGGCATTTCGGCTTCGATCCAGTCTTCGACCTCGCGGGTCAGCGCATCGGCCTTCTTCCCGCGGCTGTCGATCGGCTTGCCGATGCTGACGGTGATGGTGCCCGGGTATTTGCGGAATGCGTCGCGGCGCCAGCACGTGCCCGCGTTGTGCGCGACCGGCAGTACGGGAGCGCCTGCGTGTACGGCAATTGCCGCGCCGCCGGTCTGATAAGTGCGGCGCATGCCCGGCGCGACCCGCGTGCCTTCCGGAAACACTATAATCCAGAAGCCGCGTTGAAGGCGGTCCCTGCCTTGCGCGAGCATCTGCTTTAACGCGCGCATGCCCGCTTTGCGGTCGATCGCGACCGGCGACAGCATCGCGAGCCCCCAGCCGAAAAACGGTATCCACAGCAGTTCGCGCTTGATCACGTAGACCTGAGGCGGAAAAATCACCTGAAACGCGAGCGTTTCCCATGCGGACTGGTGCTTGGACAGCACCACGCACGCCTGCGCGGGGATATTGTCGGCCCCCAGCACGCGGTAGCGGATACCACAGATTATCCCCGCCGCCGACAAGATGAGCCGCGTCCAGCTCGATATGATGCGATAGCGAGTGAACGCGTTAAGCGGAAACGTCAGCAGCGCGATGATTGCAAACGGCGGTGTGATGAGTAGTTGAAAAGCGGCGAACAGGCAGGAGCGCAGCGCGACGCTCATTGAATGATGGCCTTCACCGCTTCGTTGAGGTCGGCAAAGGCCTGTGTATTTGCCGGCATCCCGCCCGCCGCGGCGGTCTGTGCGCCCTTGCCCGTAAGCACCAGCATCGGCAGCGCACCGACCGTCGCCGCCGCCTGCAGATCGCGTAACGAGTCCCCGATGCACGGCACGCCCGCGAGCTCGGCGTTGAAGCGGTGCGCGATGTCTTCCAGCATTCCCGGCCTGGGTTTGCGGCAGGCGCAATTGGCTTCCTGCGCGTGCGGGCAGTAGAACACGGCGTCGATGCGGCCGCCGACGTGGCCCAGCGCCTTGTGCATCTTGTCGTGGATTGAGTTGAGCGCCGCCATGTCGAGCAGCCCGCGGCCGACGCCGGACTGATTGGTTGCAACCACCACGCGAAAACCGTCCTGATTCAGGCGCGCAATCGCCTCCAGGCTGCCCGGGATAGGTATCCACTCGGCGGGTTTCTTGATGAATTCGGCGCTGTCGTAGTTGATCACGCCGTCGCGGTCGAGGATGATGAGTTTCATGCGGCGAGTCTGGAAATGTCGGCAACCTGATTCATGAGTCCATGCAAGTCGCGTAATAGCGCAAGGCGATTGTCGCGCAGCTTTGCGTCCTCCGCCATCACCATCACATCGTTAAAGAAGGCGTCGACCGGATCTCGCGTCTGTGCGAGCACTTTCAGCGTGCCGGTATAGTCGCCGGCGGCAAACCGCGCCCGCACGTCGGGACGCACTTTGTCGACCGCTTTCGCCAGCGCCTTTTCCGCTTTTTCGGTGAGGAGCGACGCGTTGACCGACAGCGCGCCGGCGGCGGCTTTCTTTAGGATGTTGCCGATGCGTTTATTGGCGGCGGCCAGCGACGCGGCTTCCGGCAGTTTGCCGAATTCGATCACCGCCTGCACGCGCGCAACAACCTCGTTAAGCGGCGGCATCAGCGCAATCACCGCATCGACCGCGTTGCGGTCGTAATGCGGGGCAAGCTGGTTGCGGTAGCGCTCGAAGACGAATTCCATGATCGCCAGCGTGGTATCCTTGCCGATCGTGCCCGGCTTGAAAAGCGCCGCCGCCTGTTGCAGCAGGTCGTTAAGGCGCAGGCCGAACGGCTGCTTCTGGACGCGGGACCGGGCGCCCAGCAACTCAAATGCGCTGATGAGCCCCAACGCCGCGCGCCGCAAGCCGAAGGGATCTTTCTCGCCGGTGGGTTGCAGGCCGATACCCCAGATACCGACGAGGGTCTCGACGCGGTCGCCGATGAAGAGGCTCATGCTGACAAGGTTGTCCGGATCGCTGTTTTCATCGTAACGGATGCGGTACTGGTCCCCGATGGCCTCGGCCACGCGCGCGTCCTCGCCATCGGCCAGCGCGTAGTAGCGTCCCATGGTGCCCTGCAGTTCGGGAAATTCGCCGACCATGCCGGTGAGCAGGTCGGCCTTGGCGAGCCGCGCGGCACGCTCGGCAAGTATGGGATCGGCACCCAGCGCGCGCGCGATGTGGCCGGCGAGGAACTGGATGCGCTCGGTGCGTTCGAGCTGGTTGCCGAGCTTGTTGTGGTACATCACGCGAGCGAGTTGCGGCACGCGGTCTTCGAGCCGGGTCTTCTGGTCGGTCTCGAAGAAGAAGCGCGCGTCGGCCAGGCGCGGACGCACGACGCGCTGGTTGCCATCGACGATGTTTTTCGCGTCGGCGAGCCGCATATTGCTCACGATGAGAAACTGGTTGATGAGTTTGCCGGCGCCATCGAACAGCGGGAAATATTTCTGGTTTTGCCGCATGGTAAGCACCAGGCATTCCGGCGGCACTGCGAGGAACTCGGCATCGAATTCGCCCACATATACGGTCGGGTGCTCGACCAGCGCGGTGACTTCTTCGAGCAGCGGCGCATAGTCGGCGTCCGCGCCGAGCGAGGACTTGAGCTTGGCGGCCGCAGCCGCGAGCTGGCGCGCGATGTCGGCCTGGCGTTCGTCAAACGACGCAATGACGTTGCCGTGCGCCGCGAGCGCGTTCGGATAGTCGTCCGCCGTCGTGATCGAAATGTCCTTAACGCCCTGAAAACGGTGGCCGTGGGTGATGCGGCTCGCTTGCAGCCCCAATATGCTGACCGGCACGATATCCGCGCCATGCAGCGCGACGAGTCCATGCGCCGGCCGCACGAACTGCACGGTGGTTGCGCCGTCCGCGAGCTGGTAGCTCATTACTTTGGGTATGGGTAGATTTTCCAGCGCTTCTCGCAACGACTCATCAAGTGCTCTCGCAAGCGGTTGACCCAAAGACAGTGAGCGAAGATATACGGCGTCTGCTTTTCCATCCGATTTAATAACGAGCGAGTCTGGTCCGTCTATTGCATTGGGGAAGGCATCAGCCAAGGGCCCTCGCCCTAAAGCTGCAAGTTTCTTGCACAAAGCTTTGCTGGCCTTGCCATCGGATTCGCGGGCTACCGATAGCGGCATGAGTTTGTGTTCGATCGGCTGATCTTCTCCCTTGGAGAAAACGGAGTCTATAAGCACAGCCAAACGCCGCGGGGTGGCGAATATCGTGATTTTGACTGGCGCGGCTACGAGCCCGCGCGTTTGAAGGCCCTGTGCAATGCCTTCTGCGAAGGCCTTACTCAGGCGCCGCAGCGCCTTGGGCGGCAGTTCCTCGGTGAACAACTCGACGAGCAGGTTCGCGCTCATGCGGTTTCCCGCTCCTGCAAAGCTGCTTGCAGACCCGCGAGGTCGATGCCGAGACGATCGAGCTGCCCGGGCGCGCACATCGGGAAGCTCTGGCGCAGCCGCGAGTCGAAATACCCCTGTGACACGCTGCGCGCGAGGTTGCGAATGCGCCCGATGTAGGCGGCGCGCTCGGTGACCGAGATCGCGCCACGCGCGTCGAGCAGGTTGAAGGTGTGCGCGGCCTTCAACACCATTTCGTAGGCAGGCAGCGCGAGTGCCGCGACCATCAGTCGTTTCGCCTCGCTCTCGTAGTGGCCGAAGTGCTCGAACAGCATTGCGGCGTTCGAAACTTCGAAGTTATAGGTCGATTGCTCGACTTCGTTCTGATGATAAACGTCGCGGTAGGTCACGCCCGGCGTCCACACGAGGTCGAACACGTTCGCCACACCTTGCAGGTACATGGCGAGGCGCTCGATGCCGTAGGTGATTTCGCCGGTGATCGGTTTGCAATCGATGCCGCCGACCTGCTGGAAGTAGGTGAACTGCGTGACTTCCATGCCGTTTAACCACACCTCCCAGCCCAAGCCCCATGCGCCGAGCGTGGGGTTTTCCCAATCGTCTTCGACGAAGCGGATGTCGTGCGCCTGCGGATCGATGCCGATGGCTTCGAGCGACCCGATGTAGAGGTCGAGAATGTCGAGCGGCGAGGGTTTGAGCACGACCTGGTACTGATAGTAGTGCTGCAGGCGATTGGGATTTTCGCCGTAGCGCCCGTCCTTGGGGCGCCGCGAAGGCTGCACATAGGCCGCGCGCCACGGTTCAGGACCGATGGCGCGCAGAAAAGTCGCCGTGTGCGACGTGCCCGCACCGACTTCCATATCGTACGGCTGCAGCAGCGCACAACCCTGTTTATCCCAGTATTGCTGAAGCCGCAGTATCAATTGCTGGAAGGTCAGCATCGGGTTCCCGTCGCGCGCTACGGTGTTGGCAAGTCGCGAATTTTACTGGTTCCACGCACCACTAGCCACCCTCCGGCGAGCGTGAGCAACAGGGCGAACATGACGATGGGCAGATTGCCCCAGCGCACGAAGGGGGTAGCGCCGGCATAGCCCCGCACGTCGCCGTTGACGACGGCCATTGTGAACTGGGGCGCCACCTTTTCCACGCGGCCATGCGGGTCGATGATCGCCGTCATGCCGGTATTGGTGGCGCGCAGCATGTAGCGTCCTGTTTCGAGAGCGCGCGCCTGCGAAATCTGCAAGTGTTGTTGCGGTGCCAGTGAGCGGCCGAACCACGCGACATTGCTGACGTTGACGAGCAGCGTCGCCTGCGGCAGCTGGCGGACGATTTCCGCGCCGAACGCATCCTCGTAGCAGATGTCGACGGCGACGCGCTGGCCCGCGACCTCCAGCGGTTGCTGGGTGTCCGCGCCGCGCGCGAAATCGAGCAGCGGAATCTGCGCGACTTCGAAGAACCAGCCAAAGACGGGTTTTAACGGCACGAACTCGCCGAACGGAACCAAATGCGATTTGCGGTAGGTTTGCGTCGGCGCCATGCCGAGCGACAGCACGCTGTTGTAATAGTCGCGCGCGTTGCTGCGCTCGGGCACGCCGATCAAGAGATCGCCGCCGTTGCTGCGCGCGTGGGCGGCGAGCCCCGCCAGATAATCCGCGGGAACCTCGTGCAGGAACAACGGCAGCGCGGTTTCCGGCAGGATGATAAGGCGCGCCGTGCTGGCGACAACGAGGTCGTTATAGGTATCCAGCGTCGGTTTGATGCGGTCCGCGCGCCACTTCATTTCCTGCGGGATATTGCCCTGCACGAGACTCACGCTCACCGGGCTGCCCGCCGGCGCGGTCCACGCGATCCCGTGCAGCAGATAGCCGCCGAACCAGAGGGCAGCAAGGATGAAGAATGAAGGATGAAGGATGAAGTAGCCAAGCCTTAACTGGGTTTTACTTTCCACCCCACGTGGCCTCGGGCCATTCATCCTTTCGCATTCATCCTTTGGGGTTGGGGACCAACACCAGGTGACGAGCAATCCAGCGCTCAGAACGGTGGCAAAAGTGGCACCATAAACGCCCACCATCGGCACATAGCCGGCAAGCGGACTCGCGGGAACCTGCGCATAACCGAAAGCGAGCCAGGGAAATCCGGTGAACAGCCAGCCGCGCACCCAATCGGCGAGCGTCCACAGCGCGGGCACGACCATCAGCGTGCTGTAGGCCGAGCGCGTGCCGAGCGCGGAATACACGTAGCCGATGGCGGCGGGGTAGGCCGCCAGAATGCAGCAGAACAGTAAGGTAAGTATCGCGGCCAGCGGCGCCGGCATGGCGCCGAAATCGTGCAGGCTGACGTAGACCCAGCTGACCCCGGCGAGGAAAAAGCCGAGGCCGAACGCAAAACCCGTGAACAGGGCGTCGCGACGGGTCGCCGCGCGCCGCCACAGCACGATCAGCGCCGCGAGTGTCGCAACCGGCAGCGGGAACAGGTAAAACGGCGCGAAACCCAGGACAGTAACCGCGCCGGCGAGCGCCGCGAGCAGTGGAAGCGGGACGCGGGACAGCGCACCATGCGCGGCTGTAATCACGCCGGGCCTATTTCCCGCCGGGCTTTTTCTCGACCAGCAACAGATGTAAGCGGCGGCTGTCGGCGCGCAATACTTTGAAGTTCAGGTTGTCGATGGCCAGCTGCTCGCCGCGCTTGGGCATGCGGCCGAACTCTTTGAGTACCAGACCGCCGATCGTGTGGTGTTCCTCGTCGCTGAAACGGCTGCCGAAAGTCGCGTTGCATTTCGCTATTTCGGCCACCGCCTTGACGCGCCAGGCGCCGCCCTTGTCGGCGATGATGTCATCCTCGGTTTCGTCGAAGTCATATTCGTCCTCAATGTCGCCGACGATCTGCTCCAAGACGTCTTCGATGGTCACCAGCCCCGCCACGCCCCCGTACTCGTCGACCACGATCGCCATGTGATTGCGATTGGCGCGGAAATCCTTGAGCAACACGTTCAAACGCTTGGATTCGGGGATGAAAACCGCCGGGCGCAGCATGTCTCGCACGTTGAATTCCTCCTCGCCCGCGTAATAGCGCAGGAGGTCCTTGGCGAGCAGAATCCCGATCACATGGTCCCGGTCGTCTTCAATCACGGGAAACCGCGAATGATTGGTCTCGATCACCAGCGGGATGAATTTGTCCGGTGGCTCGGCTATGTCGATCACATCCATCTGGGCGCGCGGAATCATGATGTCGCGCGCCTGCAATTCCGCCACCTGCAGCACGCCTTCGATCATCGACAGCGCTTCGCTGTCGAGCAGATTGCGGCTGTAGGCCGACCGCAGGAGCTCTATGAGCTGATCGCGATCTTCGGGCTCGCGCATGAGCAGCGCGCCAACGCGTTCCAGCCACGACGGTTTGGATTGACTATCGTTCATATTCGCGTGAGGCGTGAGGCGTGAAACGTGAGGCGTGAGGCGTGAGGCGTGAGGCGCGCGCGCGGGGCCGCGCGGACTTTCGTATTCCGTCCTGGGTCGTGTCGCGATACGGATCGGAAAATCCAAGGCGCGCGAGTATGCGCGTCTCCAGTTTTTCCATGCGTTGCGCATCGGCGGCGCGCTGGTGGTCGTGGCCTTGCAGGTGCAGCACGCCGTGTACGGTGAGATGGGCATAGTGCGCTTCGCGGCGCAGGCCGCGCAGGTGCGCTTCGCGCGCGACCACCGGCGCGCAAATCGCGATATCGCCTGCGAGAGGGTGTTGCGCGGAATAAACGAATGTCAGCACGTTGGTGGCGTAATCACGCCCGCGATAACTGAGGTTGAGCGAACGCGCTTCGCGCGCGCCGACGATGCGCAGCGTGAGGCTGGCGCTTTGTCGCAGCGCCGCGCCCACCCACCGCCTGAGCTTGGCGCGCGACGGCAACTCGGCGCAGCGGGTGCCATACTGGACCGTGAGTGCCAGCTCAGGCGTCCGGCCCGGCTTGCGCTTTGCTGTGCCGCTCATAGGCATTGACGATACGCTGCACCAGCGGATGGCGCACCACATCGCTTGACTGAAATTGGGTGAAAGCGATGCCGCGCACGCGCTTGAGCACGACAACCGCCTCGATCAGGCCGCTTTTGTGGCCGCGCGGCAGATCGATCTGCGTGACGTCGCCGGTGACGACCGCTTTGCTGCCAAATCCAATGCGGGTCAGGAACATCTTCATCTGCTCGGGCGTGGTGTTCTGCGCTTCATCGAGGATCACGAACGCGTGGCTCAGCGTGCGCCCGCGCATGAACGCCAGGGGCGCTACCTCGATCGCGCTGCGCTCGAAGAGTTTGGCGACCTTGTCGTAACCCATGAGATCGTAGAGCGCGTCGTAGAGCGGGCGCAGGTAGGGGTCGACTTTCTGCGCCATGTCGCCGGGCAGGAAGCCCAGGCGCTCGCCGGCTTCGACGGCCGGGCGCACGAGCACAATGCGCTTGACGTGGTCGCGCTCGAGCGCGTCGACCGCGCACGCCACCGCCAGGTAGGTCTTGCCGGTGCCGGCAGGTCCGACCGCGAACGTGATGTCATGCGCCTGGATCTGCTGCAGATAACCGACCTGGCGCGGCGTGCGCCCGTGCAGATCGGGGCGGCGCGTTTTCAATTGCGGCACGCCGCCGGTTGCCGCGGAATTTTCGCGCGCCACTTCGATGTGACCCAACTGCACGTCTTCCACCGACAGGCTGTGCCGGGCATCGGCATAGAATTTTTCGAGCGCCTGCGCCGCGCGCTGCATGGGGTCGGGTTGCCCGGAGAGCGCAAAGCGCTCGCCGCGCCGCGCGATCACCACGTCGAAGGCGGTTTCGATCTGGCGCAGGTTCTCATCGAGCACGCCGCACAGATTGGCGAGCCGCTGGTTGTCGACCGGGGTGAATGAGACTTCGACGGGCTTCAAGCGTGCACAAGCGCAATCTTGCCGCGCAGGGTGTGCGACAACGCGGCAGTGATGTTGATGTCGGCGAATTGCCCGATGAGACGCGGCGCACCGGCGAAATTGACGATGCGGTTATTGTCGGTGCGTCCCGCCAGTTCGCGCGCATCTTTCTTCGACACGCTTTCCACCATGACGCGCTGGTTAGTGCCGATCATCGTTGCGCTGATCGTTTGCGCCTGGGCGTCGAGCAGCGTCTGTAATTGATGCAGGCGAGCGAGTTTGATTTCGTGCGGCGTGTCGTCGGCCAGTTCCGCGGCGGGGGTGCCGGGACGCGGGCTATAGATGAAACTGAAGCTGGCGTCGAACCCCACCTCTTCAACCAGCTTTAGCGTGGCCGCGAAATCCACGGCGGATTCACCGGGAAAGCCGACGATGAAGTCGGAGGAAATCGACATGCCGGGACGGGCTTTGCGGATGCGGCGGACGATCGATTTGTACTCGAGCACGCTGTAACCGCGTTTCATCTGCGCGAGCACGCGGTCTGACCCCGACTGCACGGGCAGGTGCACGTGGTCGACCAGCAGCGGCAGGCGGTAATACACGTCGACCAGGCGCTGCGTAAATTCACGCGGATGCGACGTCGTGTAACGCAGCCGTTCGAGGCCGGGAATGGCGGCGACGTATTCGAGCAGCAGCGCGAAATCCGCCACGTTGCCCTGTTCGCTGTCGCCTCCCGCTTCACCCATCGCCCCCCCGGATTCACGAACCGCTCCGCCGGATTCACGAACCGCTCCGCGGTAGGCGTTCACGTTTTGCCCGAGGAGCGTGATCTCTTTGACGCCCTGCGCGGCGAGTTCGGCGACGTCGGTCAGCACGTCTTCGAGCGGGCGCGAGACTTCTTCGCCGCGCGTGTACGGCACGACGCAAAACGAGCAATACTTGCTGCAGCCTTCCATGATGGAAACGAAAGCGCTGCCGCCATCGACGCGTGCCGCCGGCAGGCGGTCGAATTTCTCGATTTCCGGGAACGAAATGTCGACCTGCGGCACGCCGCTGGCGCGGCGCGCGGCGATCATTGCCGGCAAGCGATGCAGAGTCTGCGGACCGAACACGAGGTCGACGTACGGTGCGCGCGCGACGATGGCGGCGCCTTCCTGGCTCGCAACGCAGCCGCCGACGCCGACGATGACCTCGGGCCGCGCCTGCTTCAGATGCTTGATGCGGCCGAGGTCGTGAAAAACCTTCTCCTGCGCTTTCTCGCGCACCGAACACGTGTTGAACAAGATGACGTCTGCATCGTCAGGCGTAGCGGTAGCGACCATGCCGTGCGCGGCATGCAGAACGTCGGCCATCTTGCCCGAGTCGTACTCGTTCATCTGGCAGCCGAAGGTCTTGATGTAAAGCTTGTGCGGCACGCGTGGCTATTTCTGCGGCACGAACCGCGCCTGTTCCTGCGGCGTCAGAATATAGATGCGCCCGATATCGCCGTTCATGTCGAGAACAAATGCGACATCGGCGCCCGGCGGCAGAGCGCCGTGTACGATGGAACGGTTGTTCTGGTCATAAATCACGCCGCCCGGGGCAAGCTTGACCACTGCGCTGCCGAAACTGAGGTAGGGCAGCGGGTATTGCTGCTGGCCAACAGTTGCGCGCTTGGCGTTGGCGGGCAGCGTACGGAACTGGGCGTGCGCGACGCCGGTCGCCAGCAGGGTCGCGGCCGTCGATAAAACCAGCAGTTTACGGATCGACTCAAATACGCGGCTCAAAGTGGAATCGAAACCCTTTTAAATCAGATGGCTGCATTATAACCGAGCCACCCAAAGAAAAGGGCTTGCAACGGCGCAAGCCCTTTTCCGCATAACCTGGTGGTGATGGGTGGAATTGAACCACCGACCTTGGCGTTATGAGTGCCACGCTCTAACCGACTGAGCTACATCACCAAAAACCTGAATTTTCGTTGCCCGTGGGGGGGCAGTCAATCGCTGCTTGCGCCCGGTCGCCTCGGCGCGCCTGAAATAGACCGGCTATTGTCCGCAGCGGGCGCCGTGCAATCGCCAACTGTGGCTGCAATGCACGCGTGTTGCATAATGTTTAGCGCTCTTAGTGAAGGCGCGGGAGTCTAAATTTCGACCCCTCATTTGTCAAGATTTGCGGCCAATCAGCCGCCGCAACGTCCACCCGTTCATCACCGGGCAATGACCGCCGGGCGGCGTATTTTGCGGTCTTCAGCCTGCGCTATTACACTGCGGCTTCTGCAATATAACAATTAATGGGCATGGACTTCGACGTAATTGTAATGGGCGCCGGGTTGGTTGGCGCAAGTCTTGCGCTGGCGCTCAAGTCCGCCGGACTCAGGCTCGCGGTCGTGGATACGCGTGAGCCGCGATCCGCAACGGACCCTGCCGACTGGGACAGCCGGGTTTACGCCATCAGTCCGGGCAGTGCTGCGTTCCTCGAAGAGTGCGGGGCATGGCGTGCGCTCGACGCGGCGCGCCTATGCCGGGTCGAGGATATGCGCGTTTTCGGCGACGACGCGATGTCCGAGCTTGATTTCAGTTCCTACTCGGCCGGTTTACGCGAGTTGGCGTTCATCGTCGAGAACCGCGAACTGCAGCGCGTGTTGTGGGAGGCGCTGGCGCGCGCGCCGCATGTCGAAATTCTCGCGCCCGCGTGGTGCCGCGAATTGGCATTCGACACGGATGCGGCGCGGCTCGAACTCGCCGACGGGCGGACGTTGCGAGCCCACCTGGTGGTCGGCGCCGACGGGGCTGATTCTTGGGTGCGCCAGCAGTCGGCGATCGAAGTCGAATCGCGGCCCTACCAGCAGACGGCTGTGGTTGCCAATTTCGCGATCGCTGAGCCGCATCGCGGTGTCGCTACGCAATGGTTCCGGCGCGACGGCGTGCTCGCGTTGCTGCCGCTGCCGGGAGAGCGCGTCTCCATGGTGTGGTCGACGGGCACCGGGCACGCATCTGAGTTGCTCGCGCTCGCGCCCGCAGATCTGGCCGCGCAGGTCGCGGCTGCCGCGCATGGAACGTGCGGCGAATTGCAGGTGATCACGCCGGCGGCGGTGTTTGCCTTGCGCATGCAACGCGTGCGGCGCCTGGTGCTGCCGCGTCTTGCCCTGATCGGGGACGCCGCGCATAATGTGCACCCGCTGGCCGGACAGGGGGTCAATCTCGGTTTTCGCGATGCGCGCGAGCTGGCGCAGGTGCTCACACAACGCGGCGCCCAGTCCGACTGCGGCGACTATCGCCTGCTGCGCCGCTACGAGCGCGCGCGCCGCGAGGATATTGCGAGCATGCGGCTTGCCACCGATACTTTGCAGCGTCTCTTTAACAATGACAACGCGCGGCTGGCGACGCTGCGCAATCTGGGCCTGCGGCTCGTCAATCGTCAGCCTCAATTGAAGAAACTATTAGTGCGGCACGCGGTCGGATAGTGAGCCGAATCGAAAACCACCCACGTTAAGGACTATCATGCAAAAGGCCATTTCAATTGTTGTCTTGCTGACACTCGCGTGCGTGAGTGCGGTTGCCGGCGCCAGTGAGGCCACCGTCAAGGCGGCGCTCCTGAAGAAATATCCGGACGTTCCCGTCGAGAGCGTGACCAAAACACCGCTACCCGGAATTTACGAAGTGTTCTCCAACGGACAGTTGATTTATACCGACGAGCAGGCCGCCTTTATGTTTGTCGAGGCCAAGCTGATCGACACTGAGAAAAAGATCAACCTCACCGAGGAGCGCATGAGCAAGCTCACGGCGATCAAGTTCGACCAGTTGCCGCTCAATCTCGCGTTCAAGAAGGTCAAGGGCAAGGGCACGCGCAAGCTCGCCTATTTCGCCGATCCGAATTGCGGTTATTGCAAAAAAATCGAGGTGGACCTGGCCAAACTCAACGACGTGACGATTTATGTGTTCCTGTACCCGGTGCTGGGGCCCGACTCGCTCGAAAAATCGAAATCGGTCTGGTGCTCGAAAGACCGCGTCAAGGCGTGGGATGACCAGATGTTGAACGGCAAAGCGCCGACCGCGCCCACCACCTGCGATACGACGGCGATCGACAAAACCGTGGCGTTCGGCAAGCAGAAGAACATTACCGGCACGCCGACGCTATTCTTTAGCGACGGCCAGCGCGTGCCCGGCGCAATCCCCGTGGAGATGATCGAACAGCGCCTGGCCGCCGCCGCGCAGGCGAAATAAGTAGCCGCGGCAGTTTCGCGTGGACGCTGGCGTCGTTGCGATGCGGATCGACGCACCAATCATGGATTCCCTGGCGGCGCCGTTCGATGACGTTTCGAAACAGGCGTGGTCGCGGCTGATCATAGCGTGCGCGCTGTCGTTCGTGCTGCACGTGACGCTGCTCATCGGCATCCCGGTGAATCCAACCGGCGGTGTGCCCGGCATGGTATCCGTGATTACCGCGCGGCTCGAACCCGCGGCGCCCGCGCAGAGCGCTCCCGCAGCCGAAATCGTGCCGCTGGTCCCCGCAGATCCGGTGCTACCGCCGCCCGCCGTCAATCCGCAAAAATCACCGGAACCGAAGACCGAAGCCAGGCCCGATCCGCCGCGCGCGATTGCGCCGCCGGCGTCACCCAGCAGCGGCATCGAAGTGCCGCTGATCCGCGATCCGACTTATTATCCGGCGAAACAGCTTGATGTTTACCCGCAACCGCTGACGGCGATCCGTCTCGACTATCCCGAGTCCGCGGCTAAAGCGCGCGTCGACGGGCGCTTGTTGGTGTTGTTATTGATCGACGAGTTCGGCGTTGTCAACGACGCGTCGGTGGTCGAGGCGCAGCCCGCGGGCTATTTCGAAGACGCCGCGCTGGCGGTGTTTCGCAGCGCGCGGTTTTCGCCGGCGCAAAAACAGGGTCATCCGGTCAAAAGCCGCGTGCTGCTGCAGGTCAAATACCTGTATGGCGAGAGCGCCGGCGCCGCACGCTGAGCCTTAAGAGCACATTTCAAAATGAGGGTAGCGCAGGCGACTCGCCAGCATTCGGTGACGGAGCAGGCGAGGTCGCCTGCGCTACGCCCCGAAGGAAGTCCCCTTGGGGGACGCGCCGAAGGAAGTCCACTTGGGGGACAAGAGCGTGAACGTCTCGCTCCAGCGCGCGGCGTAGCGCGCGACGGCATCGGGATTCAGGACGCGCGGTGGAACCTTGCCGGCAGCCGCGATCGCGAAAGCTTCCGCGGCCATGCGGGCCACGCGCTCGCGACTCTCATGCGTAACGCCGGCGGTATGCGGGCTTGCCAGCACCGACGGATGCGACAGCAGCGGATGCGATGGCGCCGGCGGTTCCTTCTCCCACACGTCGAGCCCCGCGCCCGCAAGGTGGCTGGACACGAGCGCGGAGTACAGCGCCGCCTCGTCGTGGATGCTGCCGCGGGCGGTCGAAATAAACAGCGCGCC
>JANNPG010000564.1:0-5667 GCA_031399805.1 Betaproteobacteria bacterium
GGGGGGTCCGGCGGGGGGTTTGTCTGTTGGTTTTTCATCTTGGGGTGTGCGCCGGGCGCCTGCGTTTTTTTGTTGTCGGCCCCGCGCGCGCCGCCCCCGCTACTCATCGGCGCCCGCATCGAGCGCCTGACTGATATCCCACAGAATATCGTCGATGTTTTCGATGCCGATGGAAAGCCTGATCATGTCGGGCGTAACACCCGCCTTGATCTGCTCTTCCTCCGACAACTGGCGATGCGTGGTGGACGCCGGATGGATCACCAGCGTCTTCGCGTCGCCGACGTTGGCGAGATGGCTCATGAACTGCGCCGCCTCGATAAATTTGACGCCGGCCGCCGCCCCGCCCTTGATGCCGAAAGTCATCACCGCGCTGGCCCCATTGGGCAGATACTTTTGCGCCAGCGCATAGTACTTGCTGCTCTTCAGGCCCGGATAATTGACCCACGACACCCGCGGGTGCGCTTCGAGAAACTGAGCGACGGCGAGCGCGTTCGCGCAATGGCGGTCCATGCGCACGTGCAGCGTCTCCAGCCCCTGCAGCAGCATGAATGCATTGAACGGCGACAACGCTGCACCGAGCGTGCGCAGCGTTTCCATGCGCGCTTTCATCGTGTAACCGAAGTCGCCGAAGGTTTCAAAGAAGCGCACGCCGTGATAGCCGCGCGACGGTTCGACCATCTCCGGAAAATTGCCGTTGTCCCACGGGAATTTGCCGGATTCGACGAGCACTCCGCCCATGGTCGTGCCGTGGCCGCCGATATACTTGGTCGCCGAATGCACGACGATGTCGGCGCCGAACTCCATCGGGCGGCAGAGATAAGGCGACGCGAACGTGTTGTCGATGACGAGCGGGATGCCCGCTTCGTGCGCGATCTTTGCGATGGGCTCGATATCGAGCACATTGATCTGCGGGTTGCCGATGGTTTCGGCGTACAGCAGTTTCGTCTTCTTCGTGATTGCTTTGCGGAAATTCTCCGGATCATCCGGGTTGACGAACGTGGTATTGATGCCGAGCTTGCGCAGATTGATCTCGAACAGCGCATAAGTGCCGCCGTAGAGCGTGCTCGCCGAAACGATTTCATCGCCCTGACTGCAGAGTGTCAGCACCGCGGTCGTTTCCGCCGCCTGCCCCGTTGCCAGCGCAAGTCCCGCGCGCCCGCCCTCGAGCGCCGCGACGCGCTCCTCGAATACCGCGGTGGTCGGATTCGAAATTCGCGTATACACATTGCCGAATGTCTGCAGGTTGAAGAGACTCGCCGCGTGATCGGCGCTGTCGAACACGTACGAAGTCGTCTGGTAAATCGGCACCGCGCGCGAACCCGTCGCCGCATCGGGCAACTGCCCGGCGTGCAGGCACAGCGTTTCGATTCCGAATTTTCTATCTGCCACAGGCAACCACTTCCTAAAACCTCACCGCAAAGGACGCTAAGGAAATACGAGAACGGGCGATACAGAATGAAATCTTGATGAGCACTGCTGTTCCCTTCCCCCTTCACCCTTCATGCGGCGATCAGCCACCAGCGAACCTCACAAACACCATCGCCGACCACGGATTGGCGACATACAACGCGGCCGGCACCACGCCGAGCAAACATTTCAATCCTTTGAATTCTTTGTAGTAGCCGACGACGCATAACGTAAGCCCGGCGATCCCGATCCACCATCCCGCGATAAAGCCGCCGGCCTGCGCGCCGCCGCGCTGCGTAAACAGCTGGTTCGCACGTGCCGGCACATCCGGCACGTAGAACGCCGCGTAGATCAGCGTCGCGATGAATATGACCCACGCCACCAGTCCGGCGATCAAACCCCACTTCACGTAAACGCCACAGTCGAAGTTCTTCATCGTATCCTCCGAAGGGTAATGGGGAATGGGCGATGGGGAATGGGCGATGGGTTTAAACCCAATAGACGACGCGACAATGTCGCGCATATTTCACTCATTGCTCATCACTCATTGCCCATAACTGATTTCCACCGCTCATCACTCATCACTGCCGCCCCGCGGCCTCCGGCCGCTTCGCAGAAATCACCCCCGTATTCACGCCCGCCCAGTTCAGCCCGCCGAACAATCGCGCGTATTCTATTTTCACACAGCGGTTCATCACGACGTCGAGCCCGGCCTTGCGCGCCTTCTCCGCCGCGGCCTCGTTGATCACGCCGATCTGCATCCACAACGCCTTCGCACCGATCGCAATCGCGTCTTCCGCCAGCGGCATGATCTCCTCGCTCTTGCGGAAGCAATCGACGATATCGACTTTCTCCGGGATGTCGCGCAGCGCCGCATAACACTTCTGGCCGAGCACCTCCGGATACGACGGATTCACCGGAATCACGCGATAGCCGTGATCGAGCATGTACTTCGCCGCGAAGTAACTCGGCCGGTACCAGTTCGCCGACAGTCCGACCATGGCAATCACACGGTTCTCTTTGAGTATGCGGCGCAGCGTTGGGATGTCATCCATACGCTTGGAAGTATAACCCTACGGACGCTCTGATTAAATCCGTGCGTGCTGATGTATAGAAGCATGTCCTGAGGTATCGAAGGGCACGGACAAAATACTTACCGAGAGTCAACGTCCACCCTTCGATACCTCAGAGCCTGCCCCGGACTTGATTCGGGGGCGACCGGTTGAGGACTTAAGCCGAGCCTCCCTAGTCCGGTTTCGCCCCGGACGCCTTAATGACCTTAGCCCATTTCTCGATATCCGCGCGCAGCACCTTTCCGAACGCCTCGGGCGATGTCGGCACCGGCTCGAGACCTTGATTGCCGAACTGCTCCTTGATCGCGGCGGAATTGAGGATGGCGGTCGTCTCGCGGTGCAGCTTCGCCAAAATCGGTTTCGGCGTGCCGCCCGTCACCAGCATTCCATACCAGCCGCTGCTCTCGTAACCGGCGACTCCGGATTCGATCACCGTGGGCGTGTCCGGAAACATTGAAAAGCGCTTCGCCGTCGTCACCGCGAGCAGACGCAGCTTGCCCGCTTTCACATGCGGCAGGGCGGTCGATACATTCGATATCAGAAGCTGCACCTGCCCACCGAGCAAATCGGTCATCGCGGGCCCCAGACCCTTGTAAGGGATATGCAGCATGTCCACCTTCGCCATCTGCAGGAAGAGCACGGTGACGAGATGGCTCGTGCTGCCGATTCCGCCGGAGCCGTAACTGATCTGCCCGGGCTTCGCGCGCGCGAGTGCCAGCAACTCGGTCATCGACTTCGCGGATACCGACGGATGCACGACCACGATGTTGGGCTGCTCGCCGACCATCGTCACCGGCGTGAGGTCCTTCAACGTGTCGTAAGGCAGCTTCGGATAAAGCACGGCGTTGACGGCAAGGCCCATGCTGGCGATCAGCAGCGTATAACCGTCGGGCGGCGCTTTCGCGACAATATCGGCGCCGATGGTGCCACCCGCCCCGCCGCGGTTATCGACAACGACCGGCTGCCCGAGGGATTCACTCAACCTGATCGCCACGATGCGCGCGACGACATCGTTGGCGCCGCCCGGCGCAAACGGCACCATCAGGCGCACCGGCCGGGTTGGATACTGCTGCGCGCTTGCCACGCCGCAAATACCCAGCAGGCCGGCGATGACCGTAAGCGCGGCTAGACTACGAGCGCGTTTCAAAATGAATTACCCCCGGTACTATGGATACGCTCTTGTCCCCCAAGTGGACTTCCTCCGGGGCGTAGCGCAGGCGACCTCGCCTGCTCCGTCAACAAATGCAGGCGAGTCGCCTGTGCTACCTTTATTTTGAAATGCGCTTTACGTCTCATGCGTCTTCAACGCCTCAATCGGTAAGCTGCTTCACGAACTGTTCGACGAAACCCCGCGTCACCTTGCGCATCTCATCCGGCGTAAGGTTACTGATCGGGTGCGGCAGTTCGATGAACGGATGCCCGTCCATGCCCTTGGCGCGAAACGAATGAATCGCCGCGTTCCTGAACGTCGAGGTGAGAAACACCGTCGCGGGAATCCCGCGCTTCTCGAGCTCCACTGCGTCGTGCACACTGCACAACGTGCATGACCCTCATCCGCCGACTGCGGCGGCGGCCACCTGCACCCGCTTCGCCATCGCGTCGAGCTGCCCAGGAGTCGCGGGTTTCGAGAAGGCTTCCTTGCGCTCGATGATGACTTCCTTGACACCGTAGCGCGTGCGCAGTTCGTGCGCGATGGTTTCCAGAATGACGTCGGCCTGCTCTTTCGTATTGTCGATGAGCCCGACCACCTTGCCGACGAGATCGATCGGCCGCTGCGCCAGCGGAATCTTTGTTTTGTTGCCGCCCGCGGTAGGATCGACAAACCATAATTCATCAGCCATGTGCTTTTTCCTTTCAGTTCAAAGCGTGAGGGGTGAGGGGTAAGGCGCAAAGCAATCGCGCTCCGCGCTTTCATTCATCCATCATCCTTCCGCCTTCGTCCTTGCAGTTATGCCCTTCACCCTTCACTCCACGGCGTACTTGCCATGCACCGCCCTGCTCGTCTCGTTCCACCCGTGGCACACCGCGGTGATCGGGCCGAAGCCACCGGCGACGATCAGGTGCAGTCCCGCAGGGTCCTTGACCGCCTTGATCGGATAATCGTCGTCATTCGGATCGACACCCATCGCAATCGCGCGCTCGGGTCGCCAGTTGCCGCCGCGCTTCAGATTGCCTTGCGGACGCACGGCGAGTTCGCATAGTCGGGCATGCACCTCGGCGCGGCGCATGCCGGCGTCCGCGCATAACTTGGCGTGCTGCGGGCTCATCGCCACTACCTCGTTCGACTTGAACCACATATTCCACGACCCGGTGGACGTCATCGAATCCGCGATACCCGTGAGCAACCTTTCCGGTTCGGTGCTGACATCATCGAAATGCAGGCGCGGGCATTCGACCATCGCAACCGTGATCACATTGTCGTCAGGCGCATAACCGCGCGACACGGCGAGCGTTTCCCACGGCGTGCGCTCCATGTTTTCGGTAAGGCAGGCCGTGTAGCGCATGGGCGAACCGAATATCGTCGCCGATGCGAGGCCCGCAATCCCGCCGCCGAGATTGAGCAGCATCAGCCGGATCGCGCGGCCGATCGCCACATTGGCGCGAAAGCCCGGACCCAGGCAGCCGTTGCCGCCGTGCAAGCCGATCTTTTGCGCGTACGGCCCATTGACGACCATGAACGGGGCCACGCCGTGCATCGTGCACTGCACACCCCCCATGTTCAGTTCCTCACGCAGTATCAGCGCGAGGCCGCCCAGCACCACCGGCAGATACTCGGGCTTGCAGCCTGCCATCAGCGCGTGAATGGCGACTGTGCGCACGGTGGCGGTTTCCAATGCCGGCGGGACGCGCCCGACGACTTCGTCCGGATTGCGCCTGGTACCCGTCAACATCCACTGGATACGCTCTTCGGTCGGCGTGACCATCGGAAAACCATCCGACCATTCCTTCTCGAAAAAAAACTCGAACTCGTCGATCTTCTTGCCCAATTCGATTGCTCCCTCACAGCTCTAATCTAGTTCTGTCAGTCTCGTACGCCGGAATGACGAACTTGATTGCTCAGGCTCCATGAATTCTACTTGGTTTCTAAGAGTGCATTTCAGAATTAGGGTAGCGCAGGCGACCCCGCCTGCACCGGACTGAATGCAGGCGAGTCACCTGCGCTACGCCCCGCAGGAAGTCCCCTTGG
>JANNPG010000087.1:0-15174 GCA_031399805.1 Betaproteobacteria bacterium
CCCAATGGAGCGTCTTCCCAGGAACCGCCGCGCACCACGCGCTGGGAACAATCGCCAGCAGCCCATGCGCTCCCGTCCGTCGGTGCGCCGCTGTAGTTCCCGTTCCAGCAGTCCTGCGTCCACTCCCACACGTTGCCTAACATATCGTAGAGACCGAACGAATTGGCGCGATAACTTCCAACAGGGGCGGTGTAAGCGTAGCGGTCATTGCAATTGGCGACCGCCCAGTTGCCCGCGCCAGGCACCTGCGCCGCAGTTGTGAGATCAGCCCCATTGGCATAGCCGCAGGACATATTCCCAGTATCGCCCCAAAAACGCGTCGTCGTCGTACCCGCTCTCGCCGCGTATTCCCATTCGGCTTCGCTCAGCAAACGATAGTCCATGCCCGTCTTCTGGCTGAGCCACCTCACATAGGCGCTGGCGTCGTCCCAACTGACGCACGCCACCGGATGCAGGTCGTCCTGAGCATAGCCGGGGTTTCGCCAGTTTTTAGTCTGGTCTTTCTCAAACTCGATCCCGGTCCAGACGAAACACCCGTCACTGCTGCGGCCTGTTGCCTCTGCGAACACCCGGTACTGGCCTCGCGTTACTTCAAATTTCCCCGCCGAAAAACGCTCCACATCCACCGCGCGTTGCGGCTGGCTGCGGTTACGAAATTGATCGGACAACGCTTCGCGCTCTTCCTCACCCGGCGCCGTCCCCATCACGAACCGTCCCGCTGGAATGACCACCATCTCCGGGCAATCCGCACAGTCTTTGAAGACCGTACCAGGAGACCGCTGCGCGGCCGCCACCGATTGCAACGCAACGAACATCAACACGGAAATGAGGACCAATTTCATCGCGTTATCGCTTCACATTACCTAATGCGGTTTTAGGTCCGGAACTCCTGCCACCACCCGTAATCAGGGCTTGAGAAATAGGCTACGCAATGTAAGCGCTGTTCACCCCCGCCCGGCCCCTCGCTTGTTGCACTCGCTCTCCCGCAAGCGGGGCGAGGGAGATTCTATCTTCCGGAAAGCCGCATTACTTCAGCGGCTTGAAGCGTATGCGCTTGGGCTTCGCGCCCTCTTCGCCGAGGCGCTTCTTCTTGTCGGCTTCGTATTCCTGATAGTTGCCGTTGAAGAACGTCCACTTCGAATCCCCTTCCGCGGCAAGGATGTGGGTGGCGATGCGGTCGAGAAACCAGCGGTCGTGCGAGATGACGAGGATGCTGCCGGCGAATTCGAGCAGCGCGTCTTCGAGCGCGCGCAGCGTTTCGACGTCGAGATCGTTCGACGGCTCGTCGAGCAGCAGCACGTTGCCGCCCTCGATCAGCGTCGCCGCGAGATGCAGCCGCCCGCGCTCGCCGCCGGACAATTTGCCGACCTTCTTGCTTTGATCGGTGCCTTTGAAGTTGAAGCGCCCGAGGTAGGCGCGCGACGGCATTTCGAATTTGCCGACGTTCAACACGTCCGACCCGCCCGAAATGAAATCGAACACGGTCTTGTCGCCTTCAAGGTCGTCGCGCGATTGGTCTACCACCGCCAGTTTCACGCTCTTGCCGATCGCGACTTTGCCCTTGGTGGGTTTTTCCTTGCCGGCGATCATGCGGAATAACGTCGACTTGCCGGCGCCGTTAGGCCCGATGATGCCGACGATCGCGCCGGGCGGCACCACGAACGACAGATCGTCGATCAGCAGACGCTCGCCGTAGCCTTTGCTCACGCCGGTGAACTCGATCACACTGTCGCCCAGGCGGTCGGCGACGGGTATGAATATTTCCTGCGTCTCGTTGCGCTTCTGGTAGTCGTAGGAAGAGAGTTCCTCGAAACGCGCGAGGCGCGCCTTGCTCTTGGCCTGGCGTCCCTTCGCGTTCTGCCGCACCCACTCGAGTTCGCGCTTGATGGTCTTCTGGCGCGCTGACTCGGTCGCCTCTTCCTGCGTGAGGCGCTCGTCCTTCTGTTCCAGCCACGAACTGTAGTTGCCTTTCCAGGGAATGCCGCTGCCGCGGTCGAGTTCGAGTATCCATTGCGCTGCGTTGTCGAGAAAGTAGCGGTCGTGGGTCACCGCGACGACCGTGCCGGGAAACTTCTGCAAAAACTGCTCGAGCCACTCCACGCTTTCGGCGTCCAGATGGTTGGTCGGCTCATCGAGCAGCAGCATGTCCGGCTTGGACAGCAACAGGCGGCACAGCGCGACGCGACGCTTCTCGCCACCCGACAGCGGGCCGATCTTTGCGTCCCACGGCGCCAGGCGCAGCGCGTCGGCCGCGATCTCGAGCTGGTGCGCGGTATCGCCGCCCGCGGTGGCGATGACCGCCTCGTATTTGGCCTGCTCCGTGGCGAGCTTGTCGAAGTCCGCATCGGGCTCCGCGTACGCCGCGTAGATTTCGTCGAGCTTTTTCTTCGCCTCGCTGATTTCGCCCAGCCCCTCCTCGACCGTTTCGCGCACCGTCTTGTCCGGATCGAGCTGCGGCTCCTGCGGCAAAAAGCCGATGCGCATATTGGGCATCGGGATCGCCTCGCCGTCGAAATTCTTGTCCTCGCCGGCCATGATTTTCAAGAGGCTCGATTTGCCCGAACCGTTGAGCCCCAACACGCCGATCTTGGCACCGGGAAAGAACGACAGCGAAATATTTTTGAGAATTTGGCGCTTGGGCGGCACGACCTTGCCGACGCGCTGCATCGTGTATACGTATTGAGCCATAACGGATAACGGGAGGATAACGGGAGGAAAAGTGCGCCATCATAGCGGAATGCCCGAAGTTCCCCAAACCCTTAGTATCGATTGTTGTGTTTCTGTCTTCCGTTTATCTGCATCCATCGCCGTTTATCTGCGGTTAATCATTGGTTTTTTCAGTAATCAGGATGCGGGCTCTAGCCGCGCCAGCACGCCCGCGGCTTCATCGGTCAGCAGATAAATATAGCCGTCGGGGCCGCTGCGCACGTCGCGGATGCGCCCGCGCCAGCCCTTGAGCAGGCGCTCCTCGCGCACCACTTTCTCGCCGTCGAGCTTGAGCCGCACCAGCATCTGGTCCCTGAGCGCGCCGACGAACAAATCGCCGCGCCAGCGCGGAAACTTGTCGCCGGTGTAGAAAGCCATGCCCGAGGGCGCGATCGACGGCACCCAATAATGCAGCGGCTGCGCCATGCCGGGCTTGGCGGTGCCTTCGCCGATTTTGGTACCGGTGCCGTAATTCGCGCCATAGGTGATCACCGGCCAGCCGTAATTGGCGCCGGCGCGGATCACGTTGACCTCGTCGCCACCCTGCGGACCGTGCTCGTGCGTCCACAGCAGGCCCGTCTGGGGATGCAGCGCCGCGCCCTGCATGTTGCGGTTGCCGAGCGTGAACTTCTCCGGCTTCCAGCCGGCCTTGCCGACGAAAGGATTGTCCGCGGGCACGCGACCGTCGTCGTGTAAACGGATCACCGAACCGGCATGATCGTCGGGCCGCTGTGCGCGCTCCTGCTCGCCGCGATCGCCGAGCGTGATGTAAAGAAAACCCGCGCGGTCGAACACCAGCCGCGACCCGAAATGCCGGCCGGTATTGCCTTTGGGTTGTTGACGGAAAATCACCTGCACGTTCTCAAGGCGTCCGCCGGTCAACGTGCCGCGCGCAACCTCGGTGCCGACGCCGTCGCTGCCGCGCGCGGCATACGACAGATAGACGAGACCGTTCTCCGCAAAGCGCGGATGCAACGCAACGTCGAGCAGCCCGCCCTGCCCGTAAGAAGCAACCTGTGGCACCCCGGCCACGGCCTGCGGCTCGAGCCTGCCGTCCTTGACGATGCGCAGCCGTCCCGGGCGCTCGGTCACCAGCATGCGGCCGTCAGGCAGGAACGCGAGTCCCCATGGATATTCGAGGTTCTCGACGACGTTGACGACTCTGAATTCGTGTTCGCCGGACTTCATCGTCTGCGCCGGCGTCGCGGCTGGTGCGATGAAGAGCAAAATACCGGTCAGGCGGGCCAGAAAGCGTAGCGGCCGGAAAGTCATGTATATCCCCGGGAATGGAATTGGACAAATACTGCCAGAAATCGGTGCGGCCGGATAATTCGCCCCTGTTTTACGCCGGCTTGCCTGCACGCGCCGCGCCAGCCGCCGCGGCGTTATGCCCCATGGGAAAATCGGTCGGCCACTGGTTTCCCGGACGCGCGGGCGCAGCGCTTGACACACCGGTTACAATACAAAGTATCCCGGTGGCCGGCTGTTTTCAGCGATAGAGTCATTCAATCGCCCGGTCATTCATTTAACCGGTCGCACCGCGATTTCACCACTCGATTACCCGTCAATTGAAACCCCGCGAAGACCTGCCAGTAAGCGACGATACCATCGTTATTAGCGGTGCGCGCCAGAACAATCTCAAGAACCTGTCGCTGGCGCTCCCGTTGAACGAGCTGATCGTCGTCACCGGCGTCTCCGGCTCGGGCAAGTCGTCGCTGGTGTTCGACACGCTCTACGCGGAGGGCCAGCGCCGCTACGTCGAAACGTTCTCGCCGTATGCGCGGCAGTTCCTCGACCGCATGGACAAGCCACGGGTCGATGCGATTCACGGCATCCCGCCGGCGATCGCGATCGACCAGACCAGCCAGGTGCGCACTTCGCGCTCGACGGTCGGCACCATGACCGAACTCAACGACCACCTGAAGCTCCTGTTCGCGCGCACGGCGCAGCTGTTCTGCCGCGGTTGCGGGCGCTCGATACACCGTGACACGCCCGACACCATCTACGCCGCGCTCGCGGCGCGCGCACAGGCGGGCGGGGACCCGCGCCTGATCATCACGTTTCCGGTCACGGTGCCGAGAAATTTTTCGGAAGATGAAGTCAAAAAATTGCTCGCGGCGCAGGGCTACGCGCGCATACACCGGCAGGAGAAAAGTACGTCCGCGGAAGGCGCAGCAGGTTCCATCGGCTTCAAGCCGATGGATGCGACCCTGGAGTCGGGCGCGGGCGCGCCAAACGTCGTCGCCAATTCAGGCCAACATGACCATTCCAAAGCCAAGGCTTCGACCAAAGGCACTGGCGCGCTGCTCGAGATCGTGCAGGACCGGCTGCGCATGGGCAGCGCCGAACGCGTGCGCGTGATCGAGGGCCTCGAAGCCGCGCTGCGGATAGGGCAAGGCCGGGTAAACGTATTCGCGGCCGCCGAAGGCGACACACACCGCGACAACGTGGAATCCCATCACTCATCACCCATCACTCATTCCCCGCCGTGGAAGTTCTCCTCGGCGCTGCATTGCGCGGATTGCGACATCCATTACGCGGAGCCCACACCGAGCCTGTTCTCGTTCAATTCCCCGCTCGGCGCGTGTGACGCGTGCCGCGGCTTCGGGCGCGTGATCGGCATCGACTTCGGCCTCATCGTGCCTGACGAATCCAAAACGTTGCGCGGTGGCGCGATCCGGCCGTGGCAAACGCCGAGCTTTCACGAATGCCAGGACGATATCGAGAAATACGCGAAGAAGCGCGGCATCCCGCTCGACACGCCGTGGCGCGAGTTAACGCCGGCGCACAAACAATGGGCGCTTGAAGGCGAGCCCGCGTGGGTGAGCTGGAAGAAATCGTGGCCCGGCACCTGGTACGGCGTGCGCCATTTCTTCAAGTGGCTGGAAACCAAGGCCTACAAGATGCACATCCGCGTGCTGCTGTCGAAATACCGCGCCTACACGCCATGCGGCGAATGCGGCGGCGCGCGGCTGAAACCCGACGCGCTCGCGTGGCGTATCGGCAGCAAGGCCGACGCTGACAGCGTGCTTCCGGCAACCCGGCGTTATCGCGCGCAGAGCTTCGACTACGACGACGAAATTCTGCGCGCGCTGCCGGGCCTCACCGTGCACGACCTGATGCTGCTGCCGATCGAGCGCACGCGCGAATTCATCGAGCACCTGCATCTTCCGGCGGCATTGGATGAGGCCACGGATCTCTTGCTCACCGAAATCCGCGCGCGGCTGAAATACCTCACCGAGGTCGGACTCGGCTATCTCACGCTCGACCGCCAGTCACGCACGCTCTCCGGCGGCGAGGTGCAACGCATCAACCTGACCACCGCGTTGGGCACGTCGCTGGTCAACACGCTGTTCGTACTCGACGAGCCGTCGATCGGCCTGCATCCGCGTGATATGGAGCGCGTGATCGGTGTGATGCGGCGGCTGCGCGACGCGGGAAATTCGCTCGTGGTGGTCGAACACGAACCGCAGATCATGTTTGCCGCCGACCGCATTCTAGACATGGGGCCCGGCCCCGGCGAGCGCGGCGGCGAGGTCGTCTGTTTCGACACGCCGGAGCGGATGAGACAAACGCACACGTTGACCGCCGAATACCTGTCGGGGCGCAAACGCGCGGACAGCGGGATCGCGCCGAATCCGCCCGCGGCGCGCGGCGCGAAAATAGAAATCCTCGGCGCGCGCGAGCACAATCTCAAGAACATCGACGTGGCGATTCCGCTCAATCGCCTGGTGTGCGTGACCGGCGTTTCGGGTTCCGGCAAGTCGACGCTCGTGCAGGACGTGTTATATGCGGCGCTCCTGAAGCACAAAGGCAAACCGACCGAGACCCCCGGCGCGCATCGTTCGCTGCACGGCCACCAACTCATCGGCGACATCGTGATGGTCGATCAATCATCGATCGGCCGCACCACGCGCTCCAATCCGGCGAGCTATGTCGGCGCCTTCGACGCGATTCGCGAGCTCTACGCGCAGACGCCGCTCGCCAAAGAACGCGCCTACACGCGCGGGACCTTCAGCTTCAACGCCGGCAACGGCCGCTGCCCGACTTGCGGCGGCAACGGATTCGAGCATGTCGAGATGCAGTTCCTGTCCGACGTCTATCTGCGCTGCCCGGATTGCGACGGCAGGCGCTTTCGGCCGGAAGTACTCGAAGTCACGATTACAAACAAATCGATTGCGGACGTGCTCGACATGACAGTCAGCGAAGCGCTCGCTTTCTTTCATGGCCGCGTGGAAGTTGAAACCGCATTGAAACCGCTTATCGATGTCGGCCTCGACTATCTGCGTCTCGGCCAGCCGGTGCCCACACTCTCCGGCGGCGAAGCGCAGCGCCTCAAGCTTGCGGGACATCTCGCCCAAGCGAGCGAACGCGCGAGAACCACCTCACGCCTCACACCTCACGCCTCACTGTTCCTGTTCGACGAACCAACGACGGGCCTGCATTTCGACGATGTCGCAAAGCTCCTGCGCGCGTTCCGCCAGTTGATCGCCGCCGGCAATTCGCTCGTGGTAATCGAGCACAATCTCGACGTCATCGCCGCGTCTGACTGGATCATCGACCTCGGCCCCGAAGGCGGCGAGGCCGGCGGCGCCGTCGTGTGCACCGGCATGCCGGCTGCGGTGAGGCAGCACGCGACCTCGCACACCGGCAAAGCGCTGCGCGAATACGAGGCTGCGCTGACTTCGACATCTCACCCCCACCCTAGCCCTCCCCCATCGAGGGGGAGGGAATCTTTGAAAACCACCCCCCCCTTGACGGGGGAAGGCACTCGCGACACAGCGTTCGCGGAGCGATTCGGGGCGGGAGCGAGTGCCAAAGCGCGCTACCCGCAGGCGGCTGGCTTCGCCAGTAACGAGTCCGCGCGCCGGGATGGGGGTGGAAACTCAATACGAATACACAACGCGCGCGAGCACAACCTGAAAAACATTGATGTCGCGATTCCGCGCAACCAGTTCACCGTCCTGACCGGCGTCTCCGGCAGCGGCAAGAGCACGCTGGCGTTCGATATCGTGTTCGCCGAAGGCCAGCGCCGCTACCTCGAATCGCTCAACGCGTACGCGCGCCAGTTCGTGCAGCCGGCATCCAAGCCCGACGTCGACGCAATCTTCGGCATTCCGCCGACGGTCGCCATCGAGCAGCGCACCAGCCGCGGCGGCCGCAAGAGCACCGTCGCCACGCTGACCGAGATCTATCACTTTCTGCGCCTCTTGTTCGTTAAGCTCGGCACGCAATACTGCCCCGAATGCGATGTGGCGATCGAACCGCAGTCGCCGGCCGCGATCGCGGCGCGCATTTTGAAAAACTACGGTGACGGCCGCATCGGCCTGCTCGCGCCGCTGGTGGTCGCGCGCAAAGGCTATTACACCGATCTCGCGAAATGGGCGGCTGGCCACGGTTACACGCATTTGCGCGTAGACGGCGAATTCATTGCCACCGACAAGTGGCCGCGGCTCGACCGCTTTCGCGAGCACAACATCGAGTTGCCGGTCGCGGACGTGCGCGTCGCCCCCGACAATGAAACGGTGCTGCGCGCCGGGCTCGCGCGCGCGCTCGAACTCGGCAAGGGCGTGGTGCATGTGCTCGCACCGCTTGAAGCGCTCGCGCAGGCGATGGCAAAAAAGGATCCGGCGCTGGCGCGCATGAGCGAAACCATTTTCTCGGTCAAGCGCGCATGCCCGTCGTGCGCGCGCAGCTTTCCGGAACTCGATCCGCGGCTCTTCTCGTTCAATTCCAAGCACGGCTGGTGCGGCGAGTGTTACGGTACCGGCCTGAAGCTCACCGACGTGGGCTGGGACGACGAGCGCGCGAAGACCGGCGCCGAAGACCACGTGCTCGATTCGTGGATCGAATGGCTGGAAGTCGACGCGACCTGCCCCGCGTGCAACGGCAAGCGCCTCAATCGCGAGGCGCTCGCGGTGCGCTACCGCAATTTTTCGATCGCTGACATCACGGCGCTCGCGGTCGGCAAGGTGGAAGCGATGTTCCGCGACATCTCGCTCGGCGGCCGCGAAGCCGAGATCGCGCGCGACCTCGTCGCCGAACTGAAGTCGCGCCTCGACTTCCTCAACCAGGTCGGGTTGTCGTACTTGGCGCTCGACCGCTCGGCGCCGACCCTTTCCGGCGGCGAAGCGCAGCGCATCCGCCTCGCCTCGCAACTCGGGTCCAATCTGCGCGGTGTGTGTTACATCCTGGATGAACCGACGATCGGCCTGCATCCGCGCGACAACCGCGTGCTGCTCGACACGCTCGAAAAACTGCAGGCCAAGGGCAACACGCTGCTCGTCGTCGAGCACGACGAAGACACCATACGCCGCGCCGCTCACGTGATCGACTTGGGTCCCGGTGCCGGCAAGCTGGGCGGCGAGGTGATCGCGACAGGCTCCGCCGCGGAATTGATGAAAAATCCGGCGTCGATCACCGGCCGGTTTCTCGCCCACCCACTGAAGCATCCACTGCACCCGCCGCGGGCGATCAACAAGCAAACGCCGGCCATAGCCATCGTCGGCGCGCGCCTGCACAATCTGCAAAACGTCAGTGTGCGCGTGCCGCTCGGTCGCCTCACCGTCGTCACCGGCGTCTCGGGCTCGGGCAAATCCACCCTCGCGCGCGATGTGCTCTATGCCAATCTTGCGCACCGCGTGGGCGAACATAACAAAAAGAAAGAAGTCACCATCATCGGCTGCCGCGATTTAAAAGGCTGGCGCGAGGTCGGGCGCGTGCTCGAAGTCGACCAGACGCCGATCGGCAAGACGCCGCGCTCGTGCCCGGCCACCTATGTCGGATTCTGGGACACGATCCGGCGGCTCTTTGCCGATGCCAGCGAGGCGCGCATGCGCGGCTACACCGCGAGCCGCTTTTCGTTCAACACCAAGGGCGGGCGCTGCGAGGGATGCGAAGGCCAGGGCATCAAGCGCATCGAAATGAGCTTCCTGCCCGACGTCAAAGTGCTGTGCGAAGTCTGCAACGGCGCGCGCTTCAGCCCGGAGACGCTGGCCATACGGTTCAAGGACAAATCGATCGGCGACGTGCTCGCGATGAGCGTTGACGAAGCGGTCGAATTCTTCAGCGCGCATGCGTCCATCCACCATGCGCTGCGTTTGTTGCAGGACGTCGGCCTCGGCTATTTAACGCTCGGCCAGCAAAGCCCGACGCTCTCGGGCGGCGAAGCGCAACGCATCAAGCTCGTCACCGAGCTCGCGAAGGTACGCAGCGCCCCCCGCCTCACCCTACACGCCTCACACCGCACGCCCGCGGGAATCGGAGCCGATTCCAGCGGAATCAGAATTGACGATGCGACGCGGAATGCAGGAAAAGGCGTGCCAGAATCCGCGGGCACGGTGCGGCTCCGCGGTCGCATTCCCGTAAACGGGACCCCTGCTCCGCGCTCCAGCACGCTCTACGTACTGGACGAACCCACCGTCGGCCTGCACATGGCGGATGTCGAGAAGCTCATACGCGTGTTGCACCGGCTCGTCGACGCGGGCAACACGGTGGTCGTGATCGAACATAACCTCGACATCATGAGCGACGCCGACTGGATCATCGACCTCGGCCCCGAAGGCGGCGACGGCGGCGGACGCGTAGTCGCGCAGGGCGCACCGACCGTGATCGTCAGGAACAAGCAGCCGTCGCACACGACGCGCGTGCTCGCCGAATTTCTCGCCGAGCGCGGCGCTTAGGGAAGCCCTGATCAAGGTTTTTATTTAATCATGGCATCCACTAAAGTGCGGGGAGATGCAAGGGGCGCGCCGGAGCGCAGGCTGCGCGTTGTCCGCAACGGCTCAATCGCGGTGCGCGCTACGGTCGTCCCACTGGTAGTGATGCTGGCGCACCCGCTCCGGAAACGAGCGTTTCTTCCGGTCGTCGTCGCTGAATAATGCCGCCAGCGCCAGCACGGCCAAGCCTGAGAAAAGCATGTGCGGCAGATAGTGCAATATCGTCAACATGGCAAACCTCCGTCGTAAAGTTCAGCCTCCTGCACTGAATTAAACGACGCGCACGCGGGCGAGTCGACGACTGCTACAAACGTTTACCGTTGTTACAATTTTTAATACAAACTGTCGCCATGCTTGCGGCTTGGCCGTGACATTTGTCCTGGAATGCGCGGTTTGGACCGCTTGCGGCGGCGCAATGCGACGCGCGGCGCTCAAAAACCGAGATAGAGCTCGCGCGCGTCGCGCGTGAGCCGCTGCGCGTCCTCGGCGAGCAGAAACCCGTCCTGCCGCAACCGTTGCGCCGCGGCCTCGGCCAGGCGCACGTAGTTGGCCTTGCTGCGGTAACGCTCCTCGAGGGAGGGCCGCGGATCGTTGCCGCGGTCCACGCGCCAGCGTATGAAAGGAATGAACGATCCCTGCAGATAGCACGATCGGTCTTCCATATAGCCTTTCTTGCGCAGATTCCAGCCCATATAGGTGCCGAGCGGGACCTGCAGCGTGACCGAGCGAATTCCCGCCAACTCGTTGCCGTCGCGGTCCACCTTCGGCACCAGCACCGCGTACTGCTTGTCCGCGATATGGCGCGGCGGCTCCGCGTTCTCGTCGTTCATGTAGAGATGATTGACCCCGCCCGTGTAGCGCTTGCCGGGGATTTCGGGAAAGCCGAACTCGCGCTGGGGCAGCGGCCGCACCAGCGTACGCTCGGCGAGCGACGGATAGCGGCTGGCCGGCGGCGCCTTGCCGCTCGCCACCCACTCATTCATCGCGACCAGCAGCGCGCGCGCGGCCTCCTTGTACTGATTGGGATTGGTCGGGTACTGGCAGATCCCGCCGTCGCCGGACGCGCCTACCGGCACGTGCTGGGTGCCGGCGAAATAATACAGCCGCACGTTGTCCGGAATCGGCACATCGGTCTTGCCGGGCGGGTCGGTGCGCACGAGCGAGCTGCGCGCACCCCACGCCTCGGCGCTCGAATCCCAGTGCATGATCTTCGGGCACACGCCCTGCGCTCGACAGCGCGCGAGCAGGCCGTCGGTGCGGCCGCTCACCGGGTCGGTCAGCGTCTCATAGGTGAACGGAAACTGGTCGCCGGACGTGAAGTGTCCCACCAGCGCCGTTGAAAAGCGCCCCGGCATCGCGAATTCGCTGTTGACGTTGGTCAGGCGCCCGCCGCTCGTGAGCGCGATCGCGCCATCGAAGACGATGCGCTTCGCCTCGTCCTGATTGAATCCCTGGTAGACGAAGTCCTTCGCGTAGCGTCCGCTTTGCGAGCGGCCGAACAGGATCGCGCGGCGGATCGCGTTCGGCTGCGGATCGCGCCCGATGCGCGCAACGAGCGGATTGGCGTTGCTCGTGTCATTGCGCAGGAACGATACGATATCGCGCGTCGCCGCGAACGCGAGGCCCGTCACGACCGGATCGCGCGCTTCGTAGACCAGGTAATAAACGTAGTCGGGCGAGAAACCGTCCGGCAGGCACACGTCCACATTGCTTGGCGCAACGCTCTTGCCGTCAGGGCAGCTGCCAAACGTCCATTCGTCGCGTGGAATGACCTCGTCCGGGGCGTCGGCGTGAGCGCGACGGACGAGCCGCGCGCGCGGCATCGCGCGCTCGACGGCGACATACGGCTGCAACGCGCGGCCGTTGTCCCAGCCGATGTTCAGTGTAAAAACCGGTTTGGTGACGATGAATTCGGCGGTGACGTTTTTGACGATGAGATTGCCGCCGCGCGTCGCCACCGGATAATCGGCGGCAAAGCTGTTGCCGTCCCTCGGCAGGTCGGCCTGCCAGCCGCTCACCACCAGCGTATAGCCCTGACGCAGCAAAAATCCGTCGCCCGTGTCGAGGGCACGCGACGGATGGTTGCCGCCGCCCGGCCCGATATGAAACACGTCGAACGCGCGCCGCGCGCCGCGGTTCACCACATCGTAGAGCAGCGTGCCGTTGCCGCGCGCCGCTTCTATCGGCTTCAGGATGCTGATGTCGACCACGTATTCGACGCGTCCGCGCGCGTTGCGCGGCGCGTCCTGGATGTAGGTGATGCCGGCGTTGAGCGGATCGGCCGGATCGACTTCACCGAACGCCTTGCCGGACAGCCGTTCATAACGGCCGGCGGCGCCGAACTCACGCGCATCAAAGGTCGGCGCATCCACGTGGTCGATGACGATGCGCGTGACATGCGCGTGGGTCGCCGCGCTCATTCCAATGCCGCACAACAGAACGATCCCGTCCCATCTCATCGCGTCCTCACTTCATCGTGGCGCCGGCCGCAGGAATCGCGGCGCGCATTGTTCTTTCTAGTATAAATTCCATTGCCGGCGGCGGCAATTCGCCGCGCGCCGCGATGCGGCCGGGTCAAACCTCTTTCGCGGCGCAGATGCGGCACGCGTACTCTTCGAGCGCGCGCCGCGTCACGCCGACCGCCCCATGCTGGCGGCGATTGTATTCCTCCGACTCGAGTTCGGTGCGAAACGAATCGTTGAGCCGGTTGAGCATGTTGAACATGCCGGTGATCAGAGATACTTCGACGATCTCGGCGTCGGTGAAAAGCCGCCGCAGCTCGATCCACACCTTGTTGTCGCGCTTGGCGATGTTGAGCGTCATCGCTTCCGCCCACGCCATAACCGCTTTCTCTTTTTCGTTAAAGAGCGCGCTCGCGGCGTAATCATCGCCCTGCAAGGCGTCGAATTCGGCGTCGGTAAGTCCCAGTGCTTGACCAAGCACCCGATTGTGTTCCGTTCAATATTTGCAGTCGTTGACGGTTGACGTCTTCAGCACGGCAAGATTGCGCAGCCGAACGTCGGACACCGCGCCCGCGGCGGGCTGGCGCACCGCGGCGACGAGCGGCAAAAACCATTTGGCGAGATGCGGGCTGTGCGCGAGTATGCGTATGAGATTGGCGGTGCGCCCCAGCATCTGGTTGGACGCGTCAAACAGATCCTTCACCGCACCGGTTGCTTCGTCATCGGTAATGCCGCGTAAACGCTGGGTCATTCATTGCTCCTGTTGAGTTTGGCTGGAATTGAAATGGGCAGCCCGCATCTCAGAGTGCCTAATATAATGAAACGCGCGATGCGCTGTCACGATTTTGGCTCAGGGCGCGAAGCAAGACACGCCGCTTAGTCATTCTAAGCCAGTGGCTAGCGACAAAGTGGCGCCGAGACTCGTTAGCCGCAGGCCCGTTTGCGGGAACGGTGCCGTAGCGCCCGGATGGTACTTGCGCCACTTGGTCCCCGTCTCCGCCCCAACAACAAAATCCTTTCGCCGTGAGCCGGGGGCTACAGGCCAAAACTCGTGCCAGCCCTAAAGGGTTGCAGCCAGAATCGGCGTTAGCTGCGTTGCTCGTCTTGCGAATATATTGAATATTCGCTTCACCGGGCGCCTTGCCATCACCCATTCTGGCGGCAACGCACACGTGTTTCATTATATTAGGCACTCTTAATCCACGCCGCGAACGCGCGCTAACCACGAGCCACATGCGGCATTATTTTTAGACGTGGCGCGGCAGCTTCAGCACCGCCTCGAGTCCGCCCGCCGGGCGGTTGCGCAGGGTGAGTTCGCCGCCGTGCGCGCGCGCAATGTTGCGCGCGATGGTGAGGCCGAGACCGCTGCCGCCGGTCGCGCGGTTGCGCGAACGTTCGAGTCGCTGAAACGGTTCGAACACGCGCTCCAGTTCCGGCTCTGGAATTCCCGGCCCGTCGTCGCGCACCGCGATACTCAGTTCGGCGGGCGAATCAGCGACCACCAGCGTCGCGCGCCGTCCGTACTTAACCGCGTTGTCGATGAGATTGCCCACGCAACGCTTGAGCGTTTGCGCGTGCCCGCGATAAGGTGATTGCGCGGCGCCCTCGATGCTCACCCCGCTGCCGACTTCGCGCGCGTCCGCCTGCAGGCTTTCGAGCAGCGCCATCACGTCGACCGGTTGCGCGGGCTCGTGCTGATCCACGCCGCGCATGAAATCGAGCGCGGCGCTCACCATCGCCTCCATTTCCTCCAGGTCTTTGACGAATTTCGCGCGCAGCTCAATGTCGTCGAGCAGTTCCGCGCGCAGCCGCAGGCGCGTGATCGGCGTCTTCAAATCATGCGACATTGCGGCGAAGATGCGCGTGCGGTCGCTGATGAATTTCGCGAGCTTCTGCTGCATGGTGTTGAATGCGCGCGCGGCGCGGCTCACCTCGAGCGGACCGCCTTCATCGAGCGGCGGGCGGTTGATGTCCTCGCCCAGGCTCTGCGCGGCTTGCGCCAGCGTTTTCAGCGGCCGCGTCACCCAGCGCACCGCGAAAAGCGTCACTGCGATGACCGCCGCCAGCAGCACCGCCAGGCTCAGCAACAAGCGGTACGGCCAGCCGACCGACTCCTGTGGCTGGCGCGAATCGAACGTAATGAGGGTACCGTCGTGGGGGGGGGGCGGCCCCCCCCAACCAACACCCCCCCACCCCCGCCACCCCCCGCCCCCCGCGCCCCGCGCCGACGCCGGGTGGGGGCCGGCGGCCCCCCCCCCCCCGCCGCGGCCCACCCCCCAGCCCCCCCC
>JANNPG010000145.1:0-6918 GCA_031399805.1 Betaproteobacteria bacterium
AGAAGACCGCCGGCGGCGTGGTGTTCGACTCGCCATTACTCGGTAAAGTAAGCCTCACTACCGACACGCCGATCGCGGGCGACGCCGAAATCGCGTTCCGTCCGCATATGCTGAGCCTCGCGGCGCCGGGCAGCGCGGCAACGCCGGACAAGGTCTGGGTCGAGGGCACAGTCGCGCACCGCGAATTTCTCGGCGAATTCATCCGTTACCGCATCGACGTGCAAGGCACCGGCATCGTGGCTGATCAGCCGCATTACGGCGGCAATGTTGAATTCGTTTCCGGCAGCCGGGTCAGGGTCGGCATCGCGCCGGCGCAGGTAAGGCTGTTGCCGGGGTAGCCACGTATACAAGTGCGTCACTGTCCCGTCGACGCGCATGTGCTCAACGTCAAGCACTACCAGCAGAGACCAAGGCGCAATCGCAACGGAAATCCGGACTCAGGCGCTCGCCAGCTTTTCCTATCGCAATGCGATCACAGGAAGTGTGCGGACCGCCTTCGCCGCCTCGATCAGCGTGCTCCGGTCGGCGCCGGACAGCTTGCTCAGATCCCCGTCCTTGAAGTAGGTCAGCGCCTTCAGACTCGCTGCCGGCTGAAATGCCTTGCCGAAAAACAGGCGCGCCGCAGCGAGTCCACGGGCCACCTGGCCGCCCGCCCGTATCATCGCCGCAATGTCCTGATAATCCTTTTTTTCGCATCGCTGCAGGATCACCTTGAGCTTGTGCGCCATCAGATCGTCGAGCGAGGCGATCCGCACGACGCCGTCGTCGCAGAGCAGCGGTTCTTCGACCCGTCCGAAGGACAAGCCGCCGAAGAAGGACACTTTCACATTGTCGCGGCCCTCTCGTCCGGAACCCCGTCCGGAACCCGGCACCATGACCACGAGCGTGTCCTTCGACTCCTGCAGCGTCGTCGCTCGCCGGATGAACGCGAACGCGTCCCTGATCTCATCCTGCGCCAGCACCCGGTCGTTGAAAAAATCGAAGTCAACGGAACGGCGGTGTCCGAGATGAAGTGAAATCGCGGTTCCACCGTACAGGACAAAGCCTAGTTCGACGCTGGGACGCAGTTCCGGCCACAACTGCCGCTGCGCTGGTGGCAGCCGGGCAAAATTCGGCGAGAGGGTTGGCTTGGGCGCTACGGTTGCCATCGGGCGTGACCGCCGCGCTCAGCGCAGCGTGCGCCGAGGCAGAGGCGGAATCCGCCTGCCGGCCACACCCAGCCGATGATGCCAGTAGATCCAGGAGCGCTCGGACAATCGCCCGGCCTCTGTCTCGCGAAGCGCGCGCACCAGCACCTCGTGCCCGAGCGTTGCTTCGAGCTTCAGCACGTCGTCGTAGTCGCCCATTTCCATGACCTGGGTGGCGATGAAGTTCGGCCTCGCCAATGCCTCGCCCGGCGAAAGCCACCAGACATAGCGCTTTGCGAGCGCCCGCAGGAGGCGCTGATCGGCGCGCGGCTGCTTTCTCGGGCGGCCCGGGGCACGCCGCACGATCGCCGCGGCGCCAGGAATGATCCAGTGATGGCCGATTTTCCGCGCCCCCGGAATGCGGCGCTCGGCGAGCAGTTGCAGCACGCGAATCCGGCTCACACCCTCCCGTTTCGCGAACTGGGTAACGGAAACATGCGGCGCTGGTTCCGCGTGGGCATGAATGACCATGCCCGCATTCTACCAAAACCCCTTATCATTCAGGAAGGGTTTAACTTTATGGCCCTTCTGCAGATCAAGTGGGTGTAGCAATCGAATATATCGTCTGAAAGCCGCAGTAAAACGGGACGCACACCAATGGCACTACCTTAGCGTTGTGACCGCCCTTTGCCCCCGCATTTTGCCCCCATCCTGTCCTTCCCCCACTATCGCAGGGGAAGGGACCATGGGAAAAAGCGCCACACTTTGACTCCCTCCCCTGCGCATGTAATGCGCGGGGGGGAGCCCGCCTTTAGGGCGAGGGGGCCGGCTGAAGTGGGGGCAAGCGCTAAAGGAAGTGCCATTGAAGACGCACGCCATTTCTGAAGCGCAAAAAATTTGTGCGTCCCGATGGCACGCATCGCCAGCCAAAAGTTTTCCGAGAGCTTCGGCCAGCAGTTCGTGGTGGACAACCGCCCGGGCGCGGGCGGACTTATCGGCACCGAGCAGGTTGCCAAAGCTGCGCCCGACGGACACACGCTGTTGCTCGCCACCACCGCACCCAATTCGGTGGCGCCCAGTCTCTATGCGAAACTTCCGTTCGATCCCGTCAAGGACTTTGCGTCGGTTTCGCTGATGGCCACCACGTGTTACGTGCTGTCGGTGCATCCCTCGATGCCAGTCAGCAATGCGCGACAACTCGTGGCGCTGGCGAAAGCGCGGCCCGGCCAACTGACTTTTTCGTCACCCGGTAGCGGCACACCGAACCATCTATCCGGCGAAATGCTGAAAATGCTGACCGGCATCGATATGCAACATGTTCCCTACAAAGGCAGCGCTCAGGCTATCGCCGATGTCATCGGCGGACAAATCGCGCTGAGTTTCGAAAACATCGTAGTGGCGAGCCCGTATGTGAAATCCGGTCGCATCAAAGCACTGGCGGTTACCAGTGCGAAGCGTGCCGGCGCCTTGCCCTCAGTGCCTACCATGGCAGAGTCCGGCGTGCCGGGCTTCGAGGCTGTCGGCTGGTTCGGCGTGGTGGTACCTGCCGCGACACCCAAAGACGTCATCACAAAATTGAACAGCGAAATGGTACGCTTGCTCGCTGCACCCGAAATAAAAGAGCGCATTTCCAGCCTGGGTGCTGAAGTGGTGAGCACGACGCCGGAGGGCATGGATCAATTCAATCGCGCGCAGATTGCGCTGTGGGCCAAGGTGGTCAAAGCTTCCGGGGCGCGCGCTGAATAATTTGTTTAAAAACGAATAGTTAAAAAATGATTTTTATATTTGTCCGCCGCTGTTCGCCCATTCAATAGTGCTTAAAAGAAATGGTGGGGCGTGCGTGGATCGAACACTCGACCTACGGATTAAGAGTCCGCTAGCTCTGTCGTGCAGTACCCTTCGCCACGAGCATCATCGGAATCCCGGCGAGCAGTACGCCGATACCCACGATCGCGCCGATGCTGCCGGGGTTGAGGCTCAGCGCGTAGCTGACGCTCGAATACAGCATGAAGCCGCACATGCCGCAGAACAGCAGCGGCGTGACCGGATAAAGCGGCACGCGGAACGGATCGGCATTGACCGGCGGCTGGCGGCGCAGCACGAACAACGACACGCCGGTGAGCAGGAAAAACAGCCAGAACGCCGGTGCCGTGTACGCGACCATGGTCTGAAAGCCATCGGGTGTGGACGAGGCGAGCAGCACGAGCGTCAGCGCAATTGCACCCTGCAGCAGCAAAGCGTTGACCGGCGCGTCGGACCGCCCGCTCCACTCGCCGAGAAAACCGAATAATCTGAAATCGCGGCCCAGCGCGTAATTGGTGCGCGCGCCGGTGAACACCGTCGCGTTCAGCGTCGACAATGCGGCAGCCACCACCGCCACGCCCAGCACCAGCGCCCCCGCGTCGCCCCACGTCGCTTTCATCAGGTCCGAACCGACTGCCTTCGAATTCTTCACGCCTTCCAGACCCAGGGCGTTGAGGTACGCATAGTTGAGCAATAGGTAGAGCACCGTGATGATCACGATGCCGATTATTAGCGCGTGCACGATACCGCGCTTGGTGTCGCGCATCTCGGCCGTCAGATATGCCGCCTCGTTCCAGCCCCCATACGTAAGCAGTATAAAAATCAGCGCAAGCCCTGAAAACGACGACGTGGAGGCACCTGCCGCCGCGACGGGCGCGGCTGGAGGCGTTGCCGACAGCCCCGCTGTCACCACGCCGATAACGGCCAGCGCGAGCACGATGGTCAGGACATTCTGCAGCCATTTTCCCTGCGTTGTGCCGATGATGTTGAGCCACGTAATCGCGATCACCGCGACCGCCGCGTAAATGGCCGCGCTGTTCGCGCCAAGCGAGTACATCTGTGTCGCATAATCACCCACCACGAACGCAATGGCCGCAATCGCGCCGGTCTGGATCACGGTCATGCGCGCCCACGCAAACAGAAAAGACAGCCGGTCGCCGTACGCGCGACGCAGGAAGAAATATTCGCCGCCCGCGTTCGGATAGGCGCTGCCGAGTTCGGCATAGCACAATGCGCCGATCAGCGAAACCACGCCGCCGGCCAGCCACAAGCCCAGAAAAACCGCTTCGCTGCCCGAATTCGCGGCCACCACGGAGGGCGCTCTGAAGATGCCGACACCGATCACGATGCCGACGATCATCGCGACCGCGTCGCCGCGCGTCAGGCTCGCGCGCGGTTGCGCGCCCGGCCCCGGCGTTTGCGCAATCATTGCGGCCCCGCCACGCGCTGCACGAGCTTCGCGCTCCACGGCAACTGCTGTTGCGCGGCGCCCTCGCCGACCCTGACCACGCCGTCTATCGTGTCACCCTTCACCGTGCCGGTGAACTGGTGGCGCGTCTGGTTATCGCCGGGCTTGGTGAAAAACGCAAAGCTCACCTGATCGCCCACGATTTTCGGCGCCACCAGCGCAACCTGCCGGCTGCCGCTTTTCGCCGTGCCATCCAGTTTCTGAAAGCGCTGACTGAAATCGAGTTCGAGATCGCCGGCATGCGCGGCAGATTTGATGTGGGCCTGCCAGCGTCCACCGATCCTCGCCGGCACCGTCCACAGGTAGATATAGCTGCGGCCCGCGGTGCCGACAGTTTTCTCGGGTACGATGATTTCTTTTTGCTCGTCGGACGTCCAGTCGCCCATGTGGTAGTCGTGCGCAACCACGCGCGTGCCCGGCTTGAGGTGCAGAATCTTCGGCCGCAGCTTCTGGTTCATCTCCGGCAGCAGATAGCTCGTAATCACGGTCGCCTTGCTCAGGTCGGTGTCGAACAGGTTTTCCTTGATGAAGCGCGCGCGGTCGGTGATGCCTTCCACCAGGGCGAGTCCATTGCTCTCCCGCAGCAGATCGTCGGACAAATCGACGCCGAACCCGCGCGCCCCGAACTTCTTCACGGCGGTGATCACCATGCGGCCATCGCCCGAGCCGAGATCGATGATGAAATCCTTCGGCCCGACCTTCGCCATGCGCAGCATCTCGTCGACCACGACCTGCGGCGTCGGCACGTAAACCACATCACCGACGCCGCGCTCCTCCGCGCGCACCTGCAAAGACACAACCAAGGCCAGCAACAGCCCGGCACCCAACAACCGTTTTATTTGCTTCATTGTCACGTTCTCCGCAGTCATAAGAGCCTGTCTCATCAATATCCACGTGATGCGGATTGATGAGACAGGCTCTAGTCAGTCTTCATTTCACCACGCGCAAAACGCGTCGCCTGCCAGTCGTACGTCCTGTCCGCGCTGTCTATCCTGACCCGGCCGGCCATCCTGTCGCCGTCAACGCGGCCGCTGAATTCGTGCGATTGCTTGCGTCCAGCCGACTCGCGCATCAGCGTGAAAGCGATGGTGTCGCCGTCGAGCTTCGCGCCGTGGACCGTTGCAATGCCGCCATTGATCACAGCGTCGGCGCTCAAGTCCTGAAACGTCTGCCTGAACGTCGCCTCATACACACCGGCAGCGTCGCCGCCCACCAATCGCCATTCCCATTTGCCGGCGACATTTGCCGGCACATGCCACAGATAAATCTGGCTCACCGGCGCACCATAGGTTTTATTCGGCACCGCCACTTCGCGCCGCATATCGGGCCTCCACTTGCCCATGTCGAAATCATGCGACACGATGCGCGTGCCGGGCCGCAACTCGCGCAGGATGCGCGGCCGCAGTTCGAGGTTGATTTTGGGCAGCAAATACAGGGTGAGCACGGTCGCCTTGCTGAAATCGAAACTGAACAGGTTACCGCTGATGAAATTCACCTTCGCGCTTACGCCGAGACGCGCCGCCTCGCGGTTCGCGATTGACACAAGATTGGGATCGAGCTCTACCCCCATGCCACGCGCGCCGCGCTGCCTTGCCGCTTCAATCACGACGCGGCCGTCGCCGGCGCCAAGATCGATCAGATAATCGTTGGCGTTGACGGCTCCCATATCGAGCATGGCCGCGACTACGTTCCACGGCGTCTGCACGTAGGGCACATCGGGCTGCTGCTGCGCCAACGCCGCGTTCGACGGCCCTATCAGGCATAACGCCGCCCATAGCCCCATGCCGGTTATTGCGCGCATTAATTGCATCCGATCACGATGCCCCCGCAATGCGGGAGGCGCGCCACCGTAACTGCTTTTGATCGCTGCCTACGCCACGCGTGACCATGCCTTCGATCGCGTCTCCCGCGACGCGCCCTTCGAAGTAGAGGTTGGTTTCGATGGGCCCGCTGTCGTCGACGATCACGAAACCGATGCGGTCGCCGCGCAGCACGGGGTTCCACAGGCCCGCGACCCTTTTGTCGTAACGCACGACGCCGTCGATTTCCTGGAATTTCTGTCTGATTTCCAGATCGTAGCCGCGCTCGCCTGCCGGCAGCGCGACCGTTGCGCGCCAGCGGCCCTCGACCCGGGCCGGCACGATCCACAGGAACACGTTCTTGCGCACGGTCGATTTCTGGTCGGGCTGCCAGTCTTCAAAATCGAAATCGTGCGACACGATTCGTGTGCCCGGTCTGAGATCCTTGAGCATGCGCGGGCGCAGCTTGCGGTTGACCGACGGCAACAGGTACATCGTCACGACGGTCGCATCGGTGATGTCGAACTTGAACAAGTCCTGGCGCAGAAATGTCACGCGATCGGTCACGCCCGCCGCCTGCGCGTTGTGGAGGCTCTCGGCGATGCGTTCGGGATCGAGATCGACGCCGACGCCGCGCGCGCCGAATTTCTGCACCGCGGCAATCAGAATACGGCCGTCGCCGGAACCCAGGTCCATCACAAAATCATCGGATCCCACGTTG
>JANNPG010000150.1:0-2977 GCA_031399805.1 Betaproteobacteria bacterium
GGTCGCGAGTGTCTTTACCGTGATGGCGGTCACCGACAAGAGCAAAGGCGTCAAAGGCATTTCGGCGTTCATTCTCGAGCGCGGGTTCAAGGGGCTGTCGGTCGGCAAGAACGAACTGAAGATGGGCATGCACGGCTGCACGACGGCGCCGGTCGCGTTCAGCGATTGCGAAGTGCCGGCTGAGAACCTGCTCGGGCAGGAAGGCATGGGCTACGTGCAGGCGCTGAAAACGCTGACCGCCGGGCGCGTCACCGTTTCCGCGCGCTGCTGCGGCATGATGGACAAGCTGATCGACCGCAGCGCCGAGTACATGAAAATCCGCACGCAGGGCGGCCGCAAGCTCGCGGAATACCAGGGCCTGCAATGGATGCTCGCCGACATGGCGGTGCAGCGAGACGCCGCGCGCGGACTGACCGAGCGCGCGATCGCAACGCTCATGCGCGGCGAGCGCGGCACGCTCGAAGCCGCGGTTGCCAAGCTCTACTCGACCGAAGCATTGGGCAAGGTGGTCGATGCCGCAGTGCAGATCCACGGCGGCATGGGCTACATGCGCGAAACGGGCATAGAAACCATCTACCGCGACGCGCGCATCGTGCGCATTTATGAGGGGACTTCGGAAATTCAGCGCAACATTATTGCAGCGCAATTACTTAAAGATTAGCCACAGAGGACACAGAGGGCGCAGAGGAAAAAAATACCAAATAGAACTGCCAAAACTTGCGTCATGCCGGCGAAAGCCGGTATCCAGAATTCAAACCTTTCCTGGATTCCGGCGTACGCCGGAATGACGATCTTACTTTTTCTTCTCTGTGTTCTCTGTGCCCCTTGTGGAAAATGATTTAAGGTTTAGAAAAGGAAATCTCAGTGGCAACAGTTAAGGAGTTGATGAATCTTGAAGGCCGCGTGAGCGTCATCACCGGCGGCGACGACGATTTGAAAGGCATCGCGGTCCTGCTCGCGTCGGACGCATCGAACTTCATGACCGGCGCGATCATCCCGGTCGATGGCGGGGCCACCGCCTGGTAGGCTCCGCCGCTGCCGCGCTATGCGCGGCAGGTTACACAATCTTACACATGACGCTGGTTGCCGGCGCAGGCGATTCGGTAGTATCACGGGGCGAGGGCGCCGCGAATTCAGCGTGAGGCGCGTATTTCCTCTATGATAACCGGCTGTTTCCCGGTGTCCGGGTTGTGCAACAAACCACGAGACTTGCTTACATGCGATTTTTCAAATGGCTCGCATCACAATGGCACTGGCTGCTCTTGGCAATAGTCTTGGCTGCGGGGGCGGGCTATTACGTCTACACGCGGCAGCCGGAGGGCGCTCAGCCGGCGGCGGGCAAGAAAGGCCGCGACGCGGCCACGCGCGTCATGCCGGTCGTAGCGCAACCGGCGGCAAAAAAAGACGTCAACGTCTACCTGACCGGGCTCGGCACCGTAACGCCGTTGAAAACCGTCACGGTACGCAGCCGCGTCGACGGCCAGCTCATGCGCGTGCTGTTTCGCGAAGGCCAACTGGTGCGCGAAGGCGAACTGCTCGCGGAAATCGATCCGCGGCCGTTTCAGGCCGCGTTGACCCAGTACGAGGGGCAGATGGCGCGCGACCAGGCGCTGCTTGCCAACGCGCGCATCGACCTCGAGCGCTACCGCGTGCTGCTCGCGCAGGACTCGATCGCCAAGCAGTTGGTCGACACGCAGGAGGCTCAGGTGCGCCAATACGAGGGCACGGTAAAGATCAACCAGGGCCAGGTCGACAATGCGCGTCTGCAATTGACCTACTCGCGGGTCACGGCGCCGATTACGGGCCGGCTCGGCTTGCGCCAGATGGACGCGGGCAACATCGTGCGCGCGGGCGATACCACCGGTCTGGTCGTAATCACCCAGTTGCAGCCGATCACGGTCATCTACACCATACCGCAGGACAATCTGCAGGTCGTGTTGAAACGCATCCAGTCGGGCGAGCGCGTGCCGGTCGATGCCTATGACCGCGATCAGAAGGTGAAGCTCGCGGCCGGGGTGCTGCTGACCGTCGACAACCAGATCGATACCACTACCGGCACGGTCAAGCTGAAGGCGCAGTTCGCGAACGATGAAGCGAATATGTTTCCGAATCAGTTCGTCAACGTGCGCATGTTGATCGACACGCGGCGCGACGTCACGACCGTGCCGAGCGCGGCGCTGCAGCGTGGCGCGCGGGGGCTTTTCGTCTATATCGTCAAGGACGACCGCACGGTCACGCTGCGTGACGTCAAAACCGGTCCCGCCGAAAACGATGCGACCGTCATCGAGTCGGGCGTCGAGCCCGGCGAACTCATCGTGGTCGATGGCATGGACCGCCTGCGCGAGGGTGCCAAGGTCGAGCTGCCGACGCAGGATGCGGCAGCGCCCGGCAAGGATGGCGATGCGCCGCGCAAGAAGAGCGGCGGCAATCGCAAAAAGGGCGAGAAGAAGGGTGAATGAGTAGCGGTCTCAAATTACCGTTCGCCCTGATGTATAGAAGGGCGAACAGCGGGAACGCGCCGCGAGCCATGGCCGTTCATGCTTCGATACCTCAGCACGAACGGCGATTGAGTATTTTTACGACCACTTTCGCGCTCCGGCGCGGGGCCTAAGAGTGCCTAACATAATGAAACGCGCGATGCGCTGTCACGATTTTGGCTCAGAACGCGAAGCAAGACATGCCGCTTAGTCATTCTAAGCAAGTGGCTTGCGACAATGTGGCGCCGAGACCCGTTAGCCGCAGGCCCGTTTGCGGGAACGGTGCCGTAGCCCCCGGGTTGTATCTGCGCCACTCGGCCCCCGTCTCCGCCCCAAGAACAAGATCCTTTCGCCGTGAGCCGGGGGCTACAGGCCAAAACTCGTGCCAGCCCGAAAGGGTTGCAGCCAGAATCGGCGCTGGCCGCGTTGCTCGTCTAGCGAATACATTGAGTATTCGCTTCACCGGGCGCCTTGCCATCACCAATTCTGGCTGCAACGCA
>JANNPG010000152.1:0-21293 GCA_031399805.1 Betaproteobacteria bacterium
CAGGAATCAGGATTCAGAAATCAGCAATAAGACATCGCGAGCGAGAGTCTCAAGAATGAAACTGAATCCCGAATCCCGAATCCTGAATCATCAGGCGATCAGCCGATGCTGCTGATTCCCTGTCTCTGGTGCGGGCCGCGCAACGACGCCGAGTTTACGCCGGGCGGCGAAGCGCACCTTGCGCGGCCCGTCGACCCCGGCGCGGCGACCGACCAGCAATGGGGCGAGTACCTGTACTTCCGCAAGAATATAAAAGGCTTGCAATTGGAGCGCTGGTTTCATGCGCATGGGTGCCGGCGCTGGTTTAACGTGGCGCGCGACAGCGTCACGCACGAAGTGAAGGCGGTGTACAAAATGGGTGAGCCGCCGCCGGCGGGGGACGCATGAGCGGGCAGATTTACCGGTTGCCGTTCGGCGGGCGCATCGATCGCAGCAAGCCGCTCGCTTTCACGTTCAACGGCCGCGCGTATCAGGGCTACGTTGGCGATACACTCGCCTCCGCACTTCTGGCCAACGGCGTGCGCCTGATCGCGCGCAGCTTCAAGTATCACCGCCCGCGCGGCATTGTGAGCGCGGGACCGGAGGAGCCGAATGCGCTGGTGCGCATCGGCAGCGGAGCGCGCGCATTGCCGAATATGCCGGCGACGATGGTCGAGTTGTACGAGGGGCTCGAGGCGGCCAGCATTAATTGCTGGCCAGGCGTCGAATTCGATGTCGGCGCGGTGGCTAATGTGTTCTCGCGCCTGCTGCCGGCCGGTTTCTATTACAAGACTTTCATGTGGCCGCAGGGCGCGTGGATGTGGTACGAAAAGTTTATTCGCAATGCGGCGGGCCTCGGCCGCACGCCGGACGCGCCGGATCCCGACCGCTACGAAAAACGCTTTGATCATTGCGACGTGCTGGTGGTCGGCAGCGGGCCCGCCGGTATCGCGTCAGCACGCGCGGCGGGGGATGCCGGTGCGCGTGTGTTGCTCGTCGAAGAACGGCCGGAAATCGGCGGCCAACTGCGTTATTGCGACGGCCGTATCGAGGGCGCGGCAGCCGGCGCGTGGCGGCGTCGTGCGCGCGGCAAACTCGCTGAGATGCCGCAAGTGCGCGTGCTGACGCGCACGACAGCGAGCGGCTATTACGATCACAATCTGGTGACGCTCGTCGAACGGGTCACGGATCACGCGCCGCCGGCGCGGGCGCGCGGGCCACGCCAGCGCCTGTGGAAAGTCCGCGCGCGGCAGGTGATTGTCGCCACCGGCGCCAACGAGCGGTCGCTCGTTTTCGCCAACAATGATTTGCCGGGCGTGATGCTGGCGAGCGCCGCGCAACGCTACGCCGTGCAATACGCAGTCCGGCCGGGTTCGCGCGCGGTGATTTTCGCCAACAACGACAGCGCGTACGACGCCGCACTTGCGCTGGCGGATGCCGGAGTCGAGATCGCTGCGCTCGTCGATTTGCGCGCGCAGCCCAGTATGCATGCCGTGCGCGGATTGGGCGTGCGCAGCGGGCAGGCTGTAGTTGCTGCGCGTGGCCGCCGGTGCGTCACGGCAGCGGACATCGCGTCGATCGACGCCGCAACGGGTCGGATCGCCGGCGTTGTCGAAACAGTGGCATGCGACCTCATATGCGTGTCCGGCGGCTGGGACCCGGCGGTGCATTTGTTTTCGCAGTCGGGCGGACGGCTTCTATACGATGACGCGCAGCACTGCTTCGTGCCCGGTCAAGCGGCGCAAGCGACGTATGTGGCGGGTGCCGCAAATGGCGCATTCACGCTGGGCGATTGCGTCGCCGAGGGGCGCGCAGCGGGTGCGGCCGCCGCGCGGGACGCGGGGTTCGATGTGGCGATTCCGGCGGTCGTTGCGCGCACGGCGCTCGCCGTGCATCCGCTGTGGGAGATTCCCGCCGTCGGCGGCAACCGCAAGAAATTCGTCGATCAGCAAAGCGACGTCACCGCCGCCGATCTCGCGCTCGCCGCGCGTGAGGGCTATGTATCGGTGGAGCACGCCAAGCGCTATACGACGACCGGCATGGGTGTTGATCAGGGCAAGATCGGCAACATCACCGCCTTCGGCATCCTCGGCAACGCCACCTCGCGCAGCGTGCCGGAGGTCGGCACCACGACGTTCCGTCCGCCTTATGTGCCCGTCACCATCGGCGCGCTGGCTGGGCGCGAAATCGGCGCGCTCTTTGAGCCAGTGCGCAAGACGCCCGCCAGCGACTGGCACGCGGCGCATGGTGCGGTGTGCGAACCGGTCGGTTTGTGGCGGCGGCCGCAGTATTACCCGCAATCGGGGGAAGACATGCATGCAGCAGTGGCGCGCGAATGCCTCGCGGTGCGCAACGGCGTTGGACTGCTCGATGCCTCGACGCTCGGCAAAATCGAGATTCACGGCCGCGATGCATTGAATCTACTCAACATGGTTTATACCAATGCGTGGGACAACCTCGAGGTCGGCGCCTGCCGTTATGGATTGATGCTGCGCGAAGATGGCATGGTGTTCGACGATGGCGTAACTGCGCGGCTCGGAAAACAGCATTACCTGATGACGACCACTTCAAGCGGCGCCGACGGTGTGGTGAACTGGCTGGAAGAATGGCTGCAGTGCGAATGGCTCGCCTGGCAGGCATATGTGACGCCGGTCACCGCGAACTGGGCAACGTTGTGCGTCACTGGCCCGCAGGCGCGAGTGCTGTTGCAGAAATTGCCGTGCGACATCGATTTCGCGCCGGCGCGGTTTCCGCACATGTCGATACGTACGGGAACGCTGGCCGGCGTGCCGGCGCGCATCGCGCGCGTGAGTTTTACCGGCGAGCTCTCGTACGAGATCAACGTGGCGGCGCGCTACGGGCTCGCGTTGTGGGAACTGTTGATGCAAGAGGGTGCCGCGCTTGGCATCACGCCACTTGGCACGGAGGCTTTGCACGTATTGCGCGCGGAGAAGGGTTTCGTCGTCGTCGGCCACGATACCGACGGCACGGTGACACCGTTTGACCTCGGTATGAGTTGGATCGTGGGCAGGACCAAGCGCGATTTTCTCGGCCAGCGCGGCCTCACGCGCAGCGACAGCGCGCGCGACGGGCGCAAGCAGCTCGTTGGCCTCTTGACTGACGACGCGCAGACGGTGCTGGTCGAGGGCAGCCAGGTCATCCGGCAGGCAGACGCCACGCGCGTGAACCGCCCGCCCGTGCCGATGATAGGCCATGTCACATCGAGCTATATGAGTCCGACGCTGGGGCGCTCGATCGCGATGGCGCTGATCGACAACGGGCGTAACCGCATGAACGAAGCGGTCGCGGTTGTCGCGCATGGCCGTATCGTCACGGCGCGTATCTGCGAGCCGCGATTTTATGATGTCAAAAACGAGCGTGTTCATGGCTGACGCATTGACCGCGCATACGGCTTTGGGGGGCGACGTCGGCAACGGACTGCGCACGCATGGCGACGCCGCCGTCGTTATGCTGCGTGAACTCCCCGCGTCGGCGATGATCGATCTGCGGCTCGATCCGGCGAATGCCGCGACGTTGAGCGCGGCGCAAAGCGCGCTCGCGCTCAATCTGCCGCTGACGCCCGGAAAGTCGGCCACGGGCGCGGAGCGCGTCGCGATATGGTTCGGTCCCGATCAATGGCTGATCGTAGCACCATCCGCCGCTGCGACGCCACTCGTGCATGCACTCGCTGGCGCCGCCGTATCCGCGGTTGATGTCAGCGATCTGCGCGCCGAGTTCGAGCTGGCGGGGCCGCGCGCGATGGATGTGCTGCGCAAAGGCTGCGCGATCGATCTGCATCCGCGCGTATTCGGGCCGGGCGATTGCGCGCTGACCTCACTTGCGCGCGTGCGCATTGCGGTGCGCCAGACCGACGAGCGGCCGGGCTACCGCGTGCTGGTCGAGCGCAGCGTGGCGCCGTATTTGTGGGACTGGCTGGTTGATGCGATGATTGAATTTGGCAGCGCGTGACAATCGTGCGATCTACGAAGGAGAAGAGTATGTGGCGATCGGGATACAAGGTAAGAATATGTCGCGCGGCAGTTTGCGCCTTGCTTGCCGGGCTGGCGTCTCTCGCTACGGCGCAGACCTACCCGGTGCGCGCGGTGCGCATCATGGTGCCGTATTCGACCGGCAGCGCGACTGATATTCTGAGCCGCGTCGTCGCGCAAAAGCTCAGCGATGCATGGGGCCAGTCAGTCATCGTGGAGAACCAGCCGGGCGCCAACGGGATACCCGCCACGGCGACCGTCGCCAAAGCCGCGCCGGACGGCTATACGCTGATCATGTTCGCGGCCAACCACGTTGCCAACGCGAGCCTTTACAGCAAGTTGCCGTATGACACGGTCAAGGATTTTCGCGCAATCGCACGCATCGGGCAGGTGCCATTCGTGTTGTGCGTGCATCCGTCGTTGCCGGCGCGATCGCTGAAGGAGTTTGTGGCGTTTGCGAAGAAGCGCCCGGGCGAGATCAATTACGCGTCGCCGGGCAATGGCACACCCGGCCATCTTTCCATGGAACTGCTGAAGACGATGGCCGCTATCGATGTCGCGCACGTGCCGTACAAGGGCGCCGCGCAGGCATTGACCGACATGCTCGGCGGCCAGGTGCCGGCGGGTTTCGTCGTAACTGCCGCCGCCATCCCGCAGATTCACAACGGCAAGTTGCGGGCGCTTGCGATTTCGAGCGCGACGCGTTCGCCGCGGTTGCCGGATGTCGCGAGTTTCGACGAGCTGGGCTATAAGGGCTTCGACGTCGTGTCGTGGATCGGCCTCGCGGGGCCGGCCGGGTTGCCGGGCGATATCGTCGGCAAGATCAGCAGTGACACGCTGAAAATCCTTCAGCTTGCGGATGTGCGCGACCGGATCGTTGCCGTCGGCGTCGAGATCGTGCCGGCTCCGGCCGATGAATTTGCCGCCTATATTGCGAAAGAGCACGCGAAGTGGGCGAAACTCGTCAAGGATTCCGGCGCGAAGCTGGACTGATGCGCAGTGCGCCGGCTACCCCGAAGACACTGATTCATCGGCGTCTATCGGCGTCTCAACTGCCGTTTTGGGGTAATACGCTGCTTCGACTTACCAGGCCAGCGCGTACGCCTCGCGCCGCGGGTCGGCGCCGGCGTGCTTGAGTCCGGTCTGCGGGTCGCGCATGACCGCGCACACTGCGCCGTGCTGCGCGGGCAGGCGCGGCAGCACCTGCACGTCGTGCCCGCGTTTGCGCATGTCGTCGATCACACCGTTGGGCATGTCCTCCTCGATGCACAGCCGCCCGGGAAAGTAATCATGTGGCGCAAACGAGTTGGGGAAGTTCGCGCTTGAGAAGCGTTGCGCCTCGACCGCCTGCTGCACCTGCATGCCGAATTGCGTGACATTGAGAAAGACCTGCAGCATCGATTGCGACTGCACGTCGCCGCCCGGCGTGCCGAAACACATGAAGGGTCTGCCGTCCTGCATGGCGAGAGCGGGGCTCGGCGTGAGCCGCGGACGCTTGCCCGGTGCGACTTGCGCCGGATGTCCCGCAGCGAGTCGCGATTGCTGGCCGCGCGAAGAAAATACGAGCCCGGTACCGGGAATGACCGGCGCATCGTAAGTGGTATCCGACAGCGTTGCCGAATAGGCGTTGCCATAGCGGTCCATGACCGCGGCGTAGATCGTGTCCGGCGCGGTGCCGGTCTTGCCGCGCGCGGCGGCGTAAACGGGCTCGTGACTGCCAGAGGTCGCCGGTATGTTTTCAGGATTGCCCGGCGCGGGCAGCTTGCCGAACGCGCGCTTTAAATCGATGCGCGCGCGTTGCCGCGCCGCATAGGCGTCCGCGAGCAGCGCCGCGGTCGGCACTTTCACGAATTTCGGATCGCCGACATAAGCTTCACGGTCACCGAAGGCAAGGTTGAGCGCCTCGGCGATCGTATGCACGTAATCGGGCGAGTTGTGGCCCAGTTTGCCGAGATCGCAGCCGTCGATTATTTTCAGCGTCTCGAGCAGTGTGATGCCCTGGCACCACACGTCGCAGGAGTGCACCTCAAAGCCGCGGTAGTTGATGCTGATGCTGTCTTCGACGGGAACTTCGAAGCCCGCGAGGTCCGCTGCGGTCAGAAAGCCGTCATTCTGCGCGTGATAATTGTCTGCTGCCTTTGCGATCGGCCCGCGATAAAAGAAATCGTGCGCGGCGCGCAGTTTTTTGTCGCGGTCGACGTGCGCGGCGCGTTCGGCTTCGATCATGCCGGCGATGCTGCGGCCAAGATCTTGCTGGCGGAACAATTCCCCGTACCGCGGCGGCCGGCCGCCGGGCACGAAAATCTGCGCGTTCCCGGGCCAACGCCGGTACTGGTCCTGCGCGCCGTCCAGATTATTGGCGAGGAACGGATAGACCGCGTAGCCGTCGCGTGCGAGTTCCATTGCCGGTGTCGCCGCCTCTTCGAACGAGATCGTGCCGTAGCGGCGCAGCGCTTCGATGTGCGTCGCGGGCGCCGCCGGCATCACGGTGCGCAGCAGTCCTTCGGGCACCGACGTGCCGTCGCCCGCTGCCATCAGCCGGTTGATATCGGTGGCCGCGGGCCAGTAGCCGAGGCCGGCGAGCGAAATGACGCGGTCTTCTTTCGCGAGATAGATCAGCGTCGGCGCCACACCGGCGAAGCTGACGATGTCCGGCTGCAGCACGGCGAGCGCCATGGCGGCGGTGACGCCCGCGTCCACCGCATTGCCGCCGGCGTCGAGCACGCGCATCGCGGCGAGCGCGCCAAGATAATGACCGCACGCAATCGCATGACTGCGGCCGATGACGGTCGGGCGCATGCTGGCGGCGCTGATCGCGAGGGACATCCGGCGCTGTTGTGCCATGCCTGCCCCGCGCTATCCGCGCTCGGCGAGCGTCTTGCCGCCGACGCCCCACGCGGTCTTCGGCACGTCGTGCACGGTGATCCAGACGGAATCTGGCTTGACGCCGAGCGCGTCAACGAACGCCTGCGTGACTTTTTCGATCAGTATTTTTTTCTTGGCATCATCGCGGCCGGCGGCGATATAAAGCTGGGCGAGTGGCATCGGTGCTCCCGGGTCGGTGGTTCGGGTATCTGGAGATGGAATTCTATCACCGCAGGTTCGGGCCGGCACGTACGGGCCGGCTCCGGTATAGTTCCTGCTAATCAAGGAGTATTTCGACCAACCGGAGAATCCAGCATGCGGCAATTCAAAATCCAGCAGTTCGCGGCAATCGCCTTGTGCGCAGGTGCGATGCTCGCGGTGTCCGTCGCCAGCGCGCAAACCTGGCCGGCCAAGCAGATCCGCTTCATCAGCCCATTCGCGCCGGGCGGCGGTGCGGACATCACATCGCGCGTGATTGCGCAAAAACTCACCGACGCGCTGGGCCAGCCGGTGCTGGTCGACAATCGCGGCGGCGCGGGCGGCATGATCGGCGTCGATCTGGCCGCCAAAGCGCCGCCGGACGGCTATACGCTGTTGCTCGGCACGATCGGGCCGATCGCGATCAATCCGAGCCTCTACAGCAAGATGGCGTACGATCCGATCAAGGACCTCGTGCCGGTCACGCTCGCCGCGGACGCGCTGAACGTGCTGGTGGTGCATCCCGCGCTGCCGGTGAAAAACGTCAAAGAACTTGTGGCCCTGGGAAAAGCGCGGCCGAATGAACTCAATTTTGGTTCGTCGGGTCCCGGCGCGACTGACCATCTTGCCGGCGAGTTATTCAACCTCCTGACCGGAACAAAAATGGTGCACGTGGCGTACAAAGGCGGTGCGCCCGCGATCATCGATCTGGTGGCGGGCAACGTGCAGGTCATTTTTTCCACCGTTTCGACCGCCTTCGGCCAGATCAAGAGCGGCAGAATCCGTGCCCTCGCGATGACCGGCACCAAGCGTTTCGTCCTGATGCCCGAATTGCCGACCATCGCACAGGCGGGCGTGCCGGGGTTCGCGGTCAACAACTGGTACGGCGTATTCGTGCCCGCGGGAACGCCCAGGGAAATCGTCGCGCGGCTGAACGCCGAAATCGTGAAAATACTCCAGACCCCGGATGCCAAACAGCGCTTGCTGGATTCCGGCATCGAAGCGACATCGAGCACGCCCGAGCAGTTCGCGGCTTACATTCAGGCGGAAACGAAAAAGTGGGCGAAGGTCGTCAAGGACGCGAATATCAAAGTCGACTAGTAGCGCAGGCGACTCGCCTGCATTCGCCGGCGTTTGATAATGGAGCAGGCGGGGTCGCCTGCGCTACCCTAAGGCGTCTGCAACTCAGTCCGCGACAACCTTGACTTCGGTCGTCACAGAATTGGCGATGAAGCATTCCTTGTGCGCTTTTTCGTGCAGCCAGTCGAGATCGGCCGCCGCCGGCTGCTTGGCGCCGCTGTAAACGATTTTCGGATGCAGTTCCACGCGCGTGACGGCCAGCTTGCCGTTCGCGTTTTTTTCCAGGTGCCCGACCGCGGCATCTTCGTAGCTGTCGACGACAAACCCCTTGTTCGATGCGAGGGCGAGAAATGTCAGCATGTGGCAGCTCGACAGCGCCGCGACAAACGCCGCTTCGGGATCGACGCGCTGCGGATTGCCAAGATAGGCGGGCGCCGCGGACGCGGGCACCTCGACGCCGTTGTCGAACCGCCACACATGGTCGCGCGCATAAGTCTTGTAACTGAAATCGACGCCGTTGCGCGCCCAGATTACGTTGGCTTTATGTTCGGACATGATGAGCTTCGCTCGGTAATTAAGTGATTAAGTGATTTGGTGATTCAGTGATTGAGTGACTGGGTGATTGAGGCTGTTGCCAAATCACTCAATCACCTAATCACCCAATCACTAGAACCCCACCGCCTGCCCGTCGGTGCGCCGCTCGGACGCCGCGAGGTAGCCGTCTTCCATTTTGTAGATCAATTGCGCGCGGCCGAAGTCTGTGCTCCAGCGGTCCGCCTGGGTGATGTTGTGGCCGCGGCGTTGGAGCTCAGCAATAACATCAGCGCCGACACCCTGCTCGATGGCGAGCGAGAGCCCGGTGTCGATGCGCCAGCGCGGCGCATCGGCTGCGGCCTGCGGGTTTTGCCCGTAATCGGCGAAGCGCACCATGACCTGCGAGTGACCCTGCGCCTGCATCGAGCCGCCCATCAGGCCAAAGCTCATGACCGGTTGACCATTCTTGGTGACGAAAGCCGGGATTATCGTCTGGAACGGGCGTTTGCGCGGACCCACTTCATTTGCATGGCCGGGCTTCAGCACGAAGCCGTAGCCGCGGTTCTGCATGCTGATGCCGGTGCCGTCGACGACGATGCCGGAGCCGAAGCCCGCATAGTTGGACTGGATGTATGACACCATCATGCCGGAGGCGTCGGCGGCGGTGAGGTACACCGTGCCGCCGGTTGGCGGCGTGCCGAACTTCGGGTCCTGCGCTTTTTTCATGTCGATCAACGTGGCGCGGCTCTTGAGGTACGTGGGGTCGAGCATTTGCGCCGGCGTCACGCGCATCGTTGCCGGGTCGGACACGTATTCGTAGATGTCGGCGAATGCGAGCTTCATCGCCTCGAGTTGCACGTGCAGGCTGTCGGCGGAATCGACGGGCAGGCCCGCCATGTCGAAATTTTCAAGGATGCCGAGCGAAATCAGCGTGCCTATACCCTGGCCGTTGGGGGGGATTTCGTGCAGCGTGTAACCGCGGTAGTTTTGTCCAATGGGCTCGACCCAGTCGACCTGGTGTGCCGCGAGGTCGTCCATCGTCATCACACCGCCGTATTGTTTGGCGTGGGCGACGATTTTCTCTGCGAGATCGCCTGTATAGAACGCTTCGCCCCGGGTCTCGGCGATGCGCTGCAAGGTGCGCGCCTGATCGGGAAACACGAATGTTTCGCCGGGCAGCGGGGCGCGGCCCTTGGGCATGAATGCATCCGCGTAGCCGGGGATCGCTTCGAGTTCCGGCACCTGCTTTTCCCACAGCCGCGCGATGGTCGGCGACACCATGAAGCCTTCAGCCGCATACTTGATCGCGGGCTCGAATAGATCCGCGAACGGCAGCTTGCCGTATTTGCGCGACAGTTCAACCCACGCGGCAACCGCGCCGGGCACGGTGACCGAATCCCAGCCGCGTTGCGGCATTTCATCCAGGCCCTTGAAGCGATCGGGCGTCCACGCGGCAGGCGAGCGTCCGGAGGCGTTGAGGCCCTGCAGTTTCTTGCCGTCCCACAAAATCGCGAACGCATCCGAGCCGATGCCATTGCTGGTCGGCTCCAGCACCGTGAGCGCAATCGCGGTCGCCAGCACCGCGTCGACCGCGCTGCCGCCTTTCATCAGCATGCGCAGCCCCGCCTGTGCGGCGAGCGGTTGCGAAGTCGCGACGCAGTTGCGCGCCAGTATGGGCATGCGTTGCGAAGGGTACGGGAACTGCCAGTCGAAAGGTTTCATGGGTGGTGATCTTGCGTGGGGAAGCGGGAAAAGGCGGAATGATACTACAGCGCGCGCCGCGACCGGGCGCGTTCCTGGCCATTCATTCCTTTGGCATGTCGTTTCAGCTTTGTTTCAACGCGTTTTTTTGCGGCAACCCGGTTGTAATCCGATAGGCTAGTGTGGATAATCTCCCACTCAAACAATTCTTGCCAGAATAAGACACAGATGCCCCGGTATGGCTAAGCTGCTGATGGTCAAGAAGACGGAATGGCCGCGGGTCGGCTATTTTTTCTGTCTTTTTCTCGTGATCAGCGCCGGCCTCGCCATCGGGCGCGGCACCGCGGACGCGCTGTTCCTGAAACGCTACGGCATCCAGTTCCTGCCTTTCATGTATCTCGGGCTCGGCGTGCTGATGGCGATCGTCAGTACGGTCTACGCGGCCTACGCGGACCGTCTCGCGCCGGAGCGCACTTTTTACATATTGCTCTGCGCGCTCGCCGTGATGCTGGTCGGCAATTGGTACCTGATGCTCGCGAACGTCGACTCGATCGCTTACCCGCTGTACTACCTGCTGTTTGAAATCAGTTCGGAGCTGCTGGTTATGCATGCGTCGCTGTATTTCAGCGCCAATTTCGACAACGAGCAGAGCAAGCGGCTGTTGCCGATGACCATGGCGGGCCTGCAACTGGGCGAGGTCGCCGGCGGCGTGATCCTGACCATGACGTCGCTCATAGGCGTGCAGGGCCTGGTGCTGGTGTGGAGCGGACTCGCGGCGACGGCGGTCATCATCGTCGCGACGCGTCACCGCACAGTCGGCGTCTCGCCGTTTTTCGCGCCCGGGCGCCGCGGCGGCGGATTGACGCGCACGATCGAGCAGGTCACGCAGGGGCTCAAGTTCGCGCGCCGCTCGAAGCTGCTCCTGTATTCGTCGCTCGCGGTGTTTTTCATGGTGGTTGCGTTGAATTGCCTGGGCTACGCGGCGTTTGCGGTTTATAACGCGAACTTCAAGAGCGAAGCGGAATTGGCCGTGCTATTCGGCCTCTTGACCATCGTGTCGAGCGCCGTCACCGTGCTGGTGCAGATTTTCTTTACAGGAAAGGTCATTAATCTTTTTGGGGTGCGCGCGATCAATCTCGTCTTTCCATCGACGACCCTCATGTGCTTTGTGGGCATGATCAGTTTCTTCAACGTTCCGAGCGCGCTGGTGAGCACGGTGAACCGCCGCGTGCTGCTGCCCTCGATGCGCAACCCGTCGCGCTCGCTTTTGTTCGACGCATTGCCCGATTACATGCAGGGCAGGGCGCGCGCTTTGTCGCTCATGCTGGTGTTGCCCGCCGGCTATATATTCGTCGGCCTTGTGCTGCAGACGCTGAAAACATGGCACGCGCCATTGTCCTACCTGACGGCGGGGGTGATTGCGGGTACGCTGTACCTCTTTTTCAGCATCAAGACCAACCGCGCCTACGTCGAAGCATTGCTGTCGACGCTGAAAGAGCGCCTGTTCCTGCCGAGTGAAGGCCTCGGCACGATGGATGCGACGGCCGACCCCGAACTATTCGCGCGCCTGGTCGAAGGTGTCAAACACCAGGACGAGCAGATTTGCCTCACTTATGCGCGCATGCTCGCGAACACGTTTCCGGACAAGGCGCCGGAAATCATCTTCGAGCGCATGCAGCACGCGAGCGCCCCGGTGTGCGATCAACTGGTGCGGCTGATCGGGCCCAAATTGCCCGACGAATTGCTCCATCGACTGGAGTCGGAGCGCGAACTCGGCGACGCGCACGAGCGCGCCACCGTGCTGGCAACGCGCTTTGAAGCCCAAGACCCGCGCATGCAGGCGCAGGTCGAGCCGTGTTTTGCTTCCGGGAACCCGCGGCTGGTCGCATGCGGCATCCTCGGCGTGTTCAGTTACGGCATGGAAGACCGGCGCGAATTCGCGGTCAATCGCTGGCAGTCGCTGCTGGCCGAAACGAGCGCGTCGTCCAATGTCGCCGCGCTGCACCTGGGGCGGAAACTTGCGATGCCGGCATCGTTTCTGCCGCTCCTGTGCGATTTGCTCGAACACACCGAGGACGGCGTCAAAAAAGCGGCGCTTGCCGCCCTGCGCCACGGTGCGCTGGCGGCGGATGCGCGGCTGACAGCTCGGCTCGAAATGCTCGCGGCATCGCCTGATCAGCAAATGCGCGTTGCATGTATCGAATGTTATCGCCTGCTGTCGGCGGCAGACCGCGAGCGACTGGCGTTTGCCGCGCTGACCGACCGCCATCCCAACGTGGTCGACACCGCGCTGGGCGTGCTGGCGGAATGCGTTGAGGATCTTCCGGAGCGGCTCTTCGCATGGCTCAAGGAAGCGTGCGCGCCGCCCCGCCAGCAGCAGCAGGTGCTTGCGTATTTGTCGCGGCAGGCCGTGCCGCGCCAGCCGTTCGAGGAATTCGCCGCGCGCAGGCTGCAGGATGCGGCCGCGGTGGCACAGGCGTTGCGCGCGCTCGAGGCGGATACCACGCGCGACGACGCGGGCTGGACATTGCTCAAGATCGTGCTCGCCGAGCGGTTCACGCAGACGTTGGAGGTGGCGTTGCTGGCGATGCAAAACCTCGGCGACAGCCACAGCATCCGCATCGTGCATGTTGCGTTGAAAAGCAAGGACCGGCGGCAGGTCGCGCGTGCGCGCGAGGCGTTAACGAATGTCACCAACAGCGCGCTGGGCACGCAACTCAGCCAATTGCTGATGGTCGCCAGCGACCGCACCGCGGTGGTTAACACGCTGCCGGGTGCGGCGAGTTTCAAGAGCGCGGCCGACGCGCTTGAATGGTGCTCCAATCATGTAGACTCCTGGATGCAGGAGTGCGCCAGGCACGCGCTTGCAGCAGTTCCGGCGGGAAGATAGGAACGGCATGGCAGATTTTTTCGACCGCATCGTCATTTTGAAGCGCACGCCGATTTTTTCGGAAGTGGCGACCGATGACCTGCGCGTGTTGGTGGAGGAGATGCAGGAGGAGGCCTACTTCAAGGGCGAGCGCGTGTTCGAGATCAACGATCCGAGCGACCGCATGTACGTGATGCTCACGGGCAGGATCGGCATCTCCATCAATCCCGACCCGAAAGTCCATGATTACGTCAGCATCGTGGAGGCGGGCGGCTGTTTCGGCGAGATGGGGCCGCTCGACGGCTCGCCGCGCTCGGCCACTGCGCATGTGATCGAGGACTCGCAGCTACTTTACCTCGACAAGCTGAAACTGCATGGATTGATCGCGAGCTATCCCGAGCTTTCATTCGGCCTGCTGCATGGCATGAGCATGCGCGTGCGCGAGACCAGCGACAAGCTGCTCACCGCGCGCAATGGCGACGCCAAGCGCAAGTAATAGCAGGGTAATTCAGTGATTGGGTGATTCGGTGATTGAGAACTCATTTCGAAAATGCAAAACGACAACCAGCCACGGATAAACACAGATAAACGCGGATAAGAATCCACGACCGCCCTCTAACCGGCGCCGGGGCTTTTGAATTCATCTGCGTTCATCTGTGTTTATCTGTGGTTCCAAACTATTTTTAAGGCCGCCTTCTAAATCACCGCTTCACTTGAACCCGGTGATATTGAACGCCGCCACCGGGTGCGAAATGCCTTTCAGCGTCACTTCGCCGAGCGGTGCTGACTCGACGGCATCCTCGACGCGCGCGAGCGTTTTCTGGTTCGTGAGTGTCTGTCCGCCTTTTGCCTCGCTGCATAGGCGCGCGGCGAGGTTGGTCACGCTGCCGATGCACGCGTAGTCCCAGCGCCCCTCGTAGCCGATCGCGCCGAGTGTTGCATAGCCCTGCACCAAGCCGATGCCGAGATCGAGGTCGTAGCCGCGTTTTTTCCACGCCGCGCGCAGCGGCGCGAATTGCTCCTGCATGGCAAGCGCCATCTTGACCGCATTCAGGGTCGGGTTCTCGAGCTTGATCGGGTCGTTGAAAAAAATCATCATGCCGTCGCCGACGAAGCGCTCGAGCGTGCCCTCGTGGGCGAGAATGAGCGGACCCATCACCTTGTGGTATTCCGAGAGCACGCTCATGACCTCTTCGGGCTCGGAGCTGTCGGTGAACGCCGTGAACCCGCGCATGTCGAGAAATACCACCACCACTTCGCGCCGGTGTGTTTTCAAAAGATCTTCGCCGCCGCCGTTGACGATCGATTCGGCGAGCTGGGGCGAAAAGAAATTCTTGAGCCGCCCGAGACGATCGAGTTGCGTGACTTGCTCCTGCACGCGCTCCTCGAGTTTCTTGTTCCACTCCGCGAGCTGCGCCGCTTGCGATTGCACGGTGTCCCACAATTCCTTCACGCGCAGCAGCGAGCGCACGCGCGCGAGCAGTTCCGGCTGGTTGATCGGCTTCGACAGGAAATCGTCCGCGCCGGCCTCGATGCCCTTGACGCGTTCCTGTCCGGGGTCGAGCGCCGTCACCATGACCACGGGCAGCATGCCGGTGGCCGGATTGGCGCGGATTTTCTGGCACACCTCGTAGCCGTTCATGCCCGGCATCATGACGTCGAGCAGAACGAGGTCGGGGTGCTCGGCCTCGATTTTCGCCAGCGCCTCGGCACCCGACGCCGCGGTCACGGCCTGGTAACCCTTGAAGGTCAGCAGGTCGGCGAGCATCTTGACGTTGAGCGGCGTGTCGTCGACGACCAGAATCTTTTTCAGGACAGCGGTCACGCGGCCCCCGCGTGTTTTTTCAGTGTCGCGGCGACCGTTTCGAGGAATTCCTTGACGTTAATCGGTTTGGTTTGCAAGCCGTCAAATCCCGCGTCGATAATTCTTTTGCGGTCTTCGGTCATGGCCGACGCGGTGACCGCGATGATCGGTATCGAGCTCGTTCGCGGGTCGGCGCGCAGCACCTTGAACGCCTCGATGCCGTTCATGCCCGGCAGATGAAAATCCATCAGTATCAGCGCCGGCTTTTTCTCGCGCGCAAGCTTGATTCCTTCCTCGGCGGTTTCGGACTCGAGCAAGGAATAGCCTTTAAACTGCAGGATGTCGCGCACCAGCTTGCGGTTTTTTTCATTGTCTTCAACGATCAGGATCAGTTCATTGGCCATGTCATTTCCTCGGATGGTATTCAGTCTGCGGCCACCACAGCGACCGGTAGCGGGGCGACGGGCAGGGTGAAGGCGAAGGTCGAGCCTTTGCCGACCTCGCTCGTCACCCAGATTTTGCCGCCGTGCAGTTCGACGAATTTCCGCGTGAGTGCCAAGCCAAGCCCGGTGCCCTCCGCCTTTTTCGTGTAATCGGTGCCGACCTGGCGGAATTCCTCGAACACCGCCTCGCAGTCGTCCGGGGCGATGCCGATGCCGGTATCGGTCACGCTCACTTCGACCATGCTATCAACCGGACGCGCCGCCACGGTAATCCGGCCGCCTTCCGGCGTAAATTTCACGGCATTCGAAAGGAGGTTCAGCAGTATCTGCTTGAACTTGCGCTCGTCGCCTTTGATCTCGGTGATCCCGGAATCGACCTCCGCTTGCAATTGGATGCCATGCCGCCCGGCGCGCTCCTTGATCAGCGTGAGTGCATTGTCGATCGCGGACGGCACGTCGAACGTCGCCAGTTCGAGCTCCATGCGGCCGGCCTCGACCTTCGAGAGATCGAGAATGTCGTTGATGAGCGACAGGAGGTGCTTGCCCGAGCCGTGAATGTCGTTGATGTACTCGTCCTGTTTTTCATTCATGTCGCCGAACATGCGCTCCTGCAATACTTCCGAGAAGCCGATGATCGCATTGAGCGGCGTCCGTAATTCGTGCGACATGTTGGCGAGAAACTCGGACTTGTGCTTGTTGGCAATCTCGAGCTGCAGGCTCTTGTCCTGGATTTCGTTGAACAGCCGTACGTTCTCAATCGCGATCACGGCCTGATCGGCGAAGGTCTTGACCAGATCAATTTGTCGTTCGCTGAACGGCCGCACTTCTTTGCGGCGAATAAGAATCCCGCCGAAACCCCGGTTTTCCAGCACCAACGGCACAGCAAGCGTGGTCCGGTGCCCGAAAAGCCGTTGCGCCTCGCGTGCCTCGGGATACTCGTCCAATACTGCAGCGAGATCCGCGACGTGTATAACCGACCGATCGATCACCGCGCGGCCGAGGACGACGCCCCTGCTCACCGGCACCGTTGGGCGCGTACCGTCCAGTGCGCCGAATCCAGTGACATATTTCAAGGCATCTCCCTCAATCAGGAACAGGCGCGCGTCCGGCGCATCACACAACTGCGCCACGCGATGCGTAACCGCCTCAAGTACCGGCATGACGTCGGTCGGCGAACTGCTGATCACGCGCAGGATTTCGCTGGTGGCGGTCTGCTGCTCGAGCGCCTCTTTCGTTTCATTGAACAGGCGGACGTTCTCGATTGCGATCACCGCCTGGTCGGCGAAGGTCTTGAGCAGGTCTACCTGCTTGTCGGTAAAGAGTCCGACTTCGGAGCGAGCGACCGTGATTGCGCCAATTATCTTGCCCTCGCGCAGCATGGGTATGCCCAAGGCGCCGCGCAAGCCAGCCACCGCGGCTGTTTCCCTTAGCGCGTACTCGGCGTCGGCCAGCACGTCTGCCACGTGGACCACGGAACTCTCGCTGACTGTTCGCCCGACGATGGTGTGGTGCCCGGGATGCTGCGGAAACACCCGGCGAACGGTTTCGACGCCTTGCAGATCCATCCCGAAAATGCTTCCCAGGTGGATCCACTCGCCGTCGAATGTGAATACGAGGCCGTACTTGGCGTCGCAGAGCCGAGCCGCCCGCTCGGCGATGATGTCGAATACCGGCTGCACGTCGGTCGGCGAACTGCTGATCACGCGCAGGATCTCGGCGGTTGCCGTCTGATAGTCGAGTGTCTCCCTCAGTTCCGCGGTGCGTGCCTCGACCTTGCGCTCGAGTCCGGCATACGAGTCCTTCAGCCGCGCGGCCATGGTGTTGAACTGGACGGCGAGCGCTTCGAGTTCGTCGCCCGTACTGACCTCGATGTCCTGATCGAGTTCACCCGCGCCAATGCGGGCGGCGCCTTCAGTCACGGCGCGGATCGGCTCGACCATGCGGCGCGCGACCAAGAGGCTCGCCACCACCGACAGCACGAGACCCGCGAGCAGCAGGATGCCCGTGCGTTTCAACGATTCGTACAACGGCGCGAACGCTTCCGCGATGGGTTGCTCGACAAACACGTGCCAGCCGAGCGACTGGATGCTCGCGTAGGCGGCAAGCACTTCGCCGCCCTGCAGGTTGCGCGCGATGCTGACGCGCTCGGTATTTCCATCTTGCGTGGTGAGCGCCGCCTGCACCTGCGGCAGCGCCGCGAGATCGGATTTCTGCAATACCTGGCTGATATCGGGATGCGCGATCAAGTGGCCTTGCGAGTCGATGACGTAAGCAAGCCCTTTGTCGCCAATCTTGATGCGCGAAATCACGTCCCAGATGAATTTAAGATTGACTTCCGCAACCGTGATGCCGGCTTCCTCGCTGATGCCGGCCATCGCAATCGTCATGTACGGTTCGGTTTCCTTGCGGAAATAGACCCGGCTGAAATAAATCTTGCCCGATTTCGGAACGGTGAACTTGGGGTCGTTCGTGAGGTCTTCGCCGCCGCCTGAGACATCCATGCCGAGCCGCGACACGCGCAGCTTCACGTTTCCGTTGCGGTCGACCTGGACCACATCGGTGATGGCGGGAACCTGGCGCAGCAATTTCAGGTAGTCGAAGCGGCGCTGCTCCGGATTCGCCGCGCCCACCTGCGGCAGCCGCATCCAGCCGATCTGGTGCTCGATCTCCGACACGTAGGCTTCAATGCGCGATGCGGCGGCGGCGGCTTTTTCGCGCTGCAGATCGAGCAGCGCCGCTTTGCTTTCCTTATACGTGAAATACACGCCGATGCCGCCGCTCGCAATGAGGGCGGCCGTCACCAGCGTCACGAAATAGACGACGTATTTACGAAACAGCGTGCCGCGCAGGATCATTCGATCATCCTGTTGACGCGCAATGCGCCGCGAGTTTTTGCCGTGCAGCAATCATTGTGATATCATTTATAAAATTTGATATCGAAAGGACCGCCATGATACGCACGATTGTGAGTCTGGACCCCGAAGACAAAGCCTGGCTCGACAGAAAAGCCCGGCAGGAGCGCACGCCGATGACACGCCTGGTGCGTCGCGCAATCCAGCGGATGCGCCAGGAATCGGAAGCCAATCCGTCCGGTTTTATGCGCCTGCTGCGTGAAACCTCGGGACTGCGAAAATTCGGCGACGGGCTGGCGCACCAGCGCAAACTGCGCGGAGAGTGGGATAAGCGCAAGTGAAGCTGTTGCTGGATTCGGTCATCCTGATCGATCATTTCAACGGCGTTGCCGCCGCGACCCGCTACCTGTCCGAACATCACACCGATGCGGCCATTTCCGTCATTACGCGGGCCGAAGTCCTGACCGGCTTCGAGCAACGCGCTGTGCGCAAGGCGCTGCAGTTTCTCGATTGCTTCCCGACGCTGCCTATCGATCAAGCGACCGCCGATCTTGCCGCTGCGCTGCGCAGGGAACACGGCTGGAAGCTGCCGGATGCATTCCAGGCCGCCATTGCGCAACAGCACGGACTGCGATTCGTGACGCGCAACCAGAAGGATTTCCCGCCGCGGCTTTACCGCTTTGTGGATATTCCTTATCGCGTTTGATTGACCGGCGGCGCCGAGCAGCAACGCCCGCCGCGTTGAGCGGTGCGGCGCATTCGCTCCAACGCGGCGACGTGATCCGGCATCACGATGTCCGGCATCGCGTTTCATTCGATCACCTTATTAGCGCGCACCAGCAGTTCTCCCGGCAGATTCACGCCGAGCGTTTTGGCGGTTGATTTATTGATCACGAATTCGATGCGGGTCGGCTGTTCCACCGGCAGGTCCGCGGGTTTGACGCCTTTGAGCACCTTATCGACGTAGCGCGCGACACCCTTATAGTAATCCTTATAACTCAGGCCATAGCTCATGAGGCCGCCGGCTTCGGCAAATTCGCGAAAGCCGTAGATGCCCGGCAGCTTGTAGACGTTCGCCAGCGTGACGATGCGCTGCACCTGGTCCAACCAGTAGCCGTCGGTCATCATGACGAAGGCGCCGGCATGCTTTTTCTTCATTGTCGCAAAAGCGCGCTCCAGATCTGCTGGCGTTGTCGCTTCCGCGCGCATGACGTTCACGCGAACGTGCTGCGCGGCCTGCTGAACCTGCGTCCACCAGTATTCATCGCCGATGCTTCCGGGGTTTGCCATGACCGCGACGGTACGGGCTTTGGGCACCGCCGTGGTAATGATTTCAAGCCATTTGGGAACAAGCTCCTCGAACAAAGTTGACGTGCCGGTGACGTTTGCGCCGGGACGAGCGAGGCTTGCCACGAGTCCTGCGCCGACCGGGTCGCCATTTACCGACATGATCACCGGAATCGTCGCAGTGGCATTTTTTGCCGCGCGCGTCGACGGGATGCAGGTGCCCACAATTACTGCGGGGTTGTGTTTGACCAGCGATGCAGCGACTTGCGGAAATTCGTACGCGGGGGACCAGTGCACGTCGATGACGATATTCTTGCCATCGATCCAGCCGAGATCACGCAACCCGTCTCTGAATGCGCTGAGAAAAGCGCCGCGGTTCGCTGCCGACCCTTGGGAAAGATAGCCGACGTGCGGGATTTTGGCTTTCTGCTGAGCGAACGGCGCGAGCGGTGCAATAAGCGCACCCGCGCCCAGCGCCGCCAGCAGTGCCCGTCGCGTTGAGCGGCACGACGTGTCCGTTCCAACGCGGCGACGCAAACCGGCATCCTGATGTCCGGTTTTGCGTTTCATTCGATGACCTTATCCGCGCGCAGCAGGATTTCGTTGGTGATGTCGAGGCCAAGCAGCTTGGCGGTTTTGCCGTTAATCACCAGCTCCAGTTTCGTGGGTTGCTCGATCGGCAAGTCGCCGGGTTTGGCGCCCTTAAGAATCTTGTCCACGTAGTATGCGGTGCGGCGGTAGTGCGCCAAGACTTCGATTCCATAGCTCAAGAGCGCGCCTTCTTCGGTAAATTCGCGCCTGAAAGCAATAACCGGCCAACGGTGCGCGAGCGCGAGCTTGACGATACGCCGCCTCTCGGCAGTAAACAGCGGACTGGGCATCAGGACGAGGCCCTGCACTCGCTCTTTCGCCAGCCGCGAAAGGGCGGGCTCGATCTCTTCGGGCCTGCCTACTTCCTCGAAGCGCGCTTCGATTGCGCGCTGTTCCACCGAGCGGCGCGCCCCCTCCATTAACTTGACACGCGCAAAGTTGGTGGAATCGGCGAGAAAGCCGACGCGCTGCAGCTTCGGTGCGGCCGCCAGCAACAATTCAAGCAACTTTTCCGTGGTATCAGTGACGACATTGCTGAGCCCGGTGACCATGCCGCCGGGATGCGCGAGGCTGGCCGCGAAACCGGTGAGTACCGGATCGGAGGCGGAAACTTGAACAATGGGAGTTTTCGGCGCGGCCTTGGCGGCGGCGGCCAGCGACTGCGTCGGCGCGGCAACGATGACCGCCGGGTTTTTCGCCGCTAGTTCCGCCGCCAGGAGCGGCAGCCGCTCGATCCGGCCGCCCGCCCAGCGTTCTTCGATAACGACCTGCGATCCTACTTTCCAGCCGAGTTCTGCAAGCCCGTCCCTGAACGCGGCAATTAAATGGCCATCCAGCTCGCGTGAGCCGAAGTTCAGCCAGCCGATCACGATCGGGGCCTGCTTGGGTTGCGCGAGTACCACGCCGGCTTTTGCGAGCGTGATCCACGCACCGGCGCCGAGCAACAACGCCCGCCGCGTCGAGCGGCCGGCGCACGCGTGCGATCCGGCACTGTCGTCCGTTCCAACGCGGCGACGCGATCCGGCCGTCGTTGAGTATTCCGGAAATGGTTGGCAAGCCATTTCCGCTCGACGCTCCCTTACCCAGCGTGCGGGGGAAGGG